>NZ_JBXWRD010000015.1:0-85834 GCF_059612725.1 Ruegeria sp. YKSF070
AAGATCGAGATCGACCCGATGATCACCCACACGCTGAGCCTCGACGAGATCAACAAGGGCTTCGACCTGATGCATGCCGGCGAAAGCATCCGCTCCGTCGTCGTCTACTGAGGCCTATACTGAACCCAAACCGGCGCCCAAAACGGGCGCCGGTCACGAAGGGTGCGGGCTCATCATTTGGATGGCGCCACCGGCATCGGGTCTGTGAGACCCTCACCGGGTGGCTGATTCGCTGGCCTCTTTATCTTCTTCGGCCACCGCCTCCACCGCGTCTTCGGCGGCGACCTCCGACTCGAACTCCACTTCATCAGCCTCGGGCGCCTTCTGTTCGATGGCGCCAACAATCAGCGGCAGCATGTTCGCCGTCGTCGTCGCGCTGGCATCGGTGTCCTGCGGTGCCCGCCAGCTGAGCGTGTCAAAGCTGTTGCAATGGGCACAGACCGGCGCCCATGCGGCATGGATATGCTGGCAGTTATCGCAAACCCATTGCGGCCCACGCGGCGCGGTCAACGCGCGCGCCAGCCATCCCTGCACCACCGCGTCCGAGGCGCCCTCGCCCCGCTCGATCGCGGCCATCAGCGTATAGGCACGCGCATCGGGGGAGTGTTCCAGCAGATCGCCCAGCGCCCGGCGCGCCTCGGGGAAATCCTCGGCGACGATGTTCAGCTCGGCCATCATCAGCCGGGTTTCTGCGTGCTGCGGATGTGCCTTGGCCAAGGCGGCGAAACGCTTGATCCGCGCGGCGGGCGTCTCATCCGGTGCGATCTCGGCAAAAGCATGGGCCAGATCGGGATGCGGCTGCACCTGCCAGGCCTTGGTCAGGATTTTGGCCGCGTATTTTGGTTTGCCCTTGGCAATATGGGCGCGGGCCGCCATGGCCGCCGCCGGGATCAGGTCGGGGGACAGGCGATTGGCCTCGATGGCGCGTTCCTGTTGGTCGACACTTGCAGTCTCGGACAGAAGATCGCGCGCCTCCGACAGCGCCAGCACCGCATCTCGGCGCTTGTACACGTCTCGCGGCAGCGTGCCCGTCTTCAGCTTCGAGGTCAGAGTTGCCCGCGCGCCGGCCCAGTCCTGCGCCCGCGTCTGCAGCGTCAGCAGCACGTCCTGGGTTTCTTCGTGGCGGGGTTTCAGTGCCAGCGCCTTTTCGGCCAGCTTGCGGGCGGTCTCGTCATCGCCCTCGGCCAGTTTCTGCTTCATGATCCCGCGCACCCCGACAAACCGAGTGCTCTGATCGGTGACCAGCTTGCGATAGGTTTCTGCCGCCTTCTTGGTGTCGCCAGTCATCTCGGCGGCCTGCGCCACCAGCAGATTGGTCAGTTCCGGTTTCTGCAACAGCTTCTCGGCGCGCGCGGCCTTGGCCATGGCGAGACGCCCCTCGCCCGAGGCCAGCGCCATCAGCCCCTCGGTCAGCGCCTGATAGCCGCGTCGTTCACGCCCCCGGTCGAAATAGCGCGACAGGGCGGTTTCATCGCCGTTGAGGAATTTCAGCGTGGCGATCAGCAGCGTCAGCAGTTTGAAGAACAGCCAGACCGCCACCACCAGCAGACCGAAACCGATCACCGATTGCAGCGGCCCCAGCGTGTATTCGGTGCCTGCGACAGTGATCTGAACACCGCCGCTTGCCTCCATCAGGAAACCGGCGCCCAGTGCCAGCAATGCGATGATCGCGACGAAAACCAGGATCTTGAGCAATGACCACAGCATGGGCTGTCCTTCAGTTCGAGTTCAGGCTTTGCGCCAGCGTATCCGCTGCCGCAATCGCTTGGTGGCGGCTGCTGGCCTGGGCAACCCAGTCAGCAAGGGCCGCCTGCGCCGTCTCGGGCAAGCCCGCGACAAGATCAAGCGCCGATGCCAAATCGCCAGAGGTCACCGCCGCCTCGGCCCGCGACAGCACCGCGTCGGGGTCATCACCCGCGCGGGGCGTGACCGAGCGGGCGCCGGTCTGGCGTTCCAGGAAAGCCAACAGGCCGGTGCCCTTGGTCGTTTCCCGCAGGTCGGCGAGCGCGGCCCGGGCGGCGGGCGGGAAGGTGTCACGCAACACAGCCAGCGAGGCGACTCCGTCGGCGGCCGGGCCGGACAATGCCGGGGGGATGTCGATCCCGGCAGCGGTCAGCGCCGCCAGCGGTTCGGCATAGGGTGCACCTGCCTCAAGCTGGCCACGCAGTTGCGCCAGAGCACCGCGATTGGCGGCCAGTTGCGCATCGGCGGCGGCGGTTGCCTTCAGCGCCTGCGCATCGGCCACCATCTGTTCGACCTCGGCACGCTGCGCCGCCAGCGCCTCGCGCGTGCGGGCCAGTTCGGCCTCGTAGGCGGCAACTACCTCGGGCGAGGCACCTTCGGCGACCGGGCGGGTTTCAATCTCGGACAGGCGGGCAGCCAGTGCCGTCAGGTCCTGCGCTTGGCTATCGGTACGGCTGGTCAGGTCCTTGGCAGTGGAGGCAAGCGGTGCAAGCTGGGCGGAGAGATCGCCCAGTTGTGCGGACAGGCCCGAGGTATCGGGCATTTCGATCTTGCCGATATCGGATTTCAGGGCGCTCAGCTCTGCCTGCTGCCGATCAAGTTTCGATTGAAGCGCAGCAATAGCCTCGGCACCGTCCGATACGCGCAGGCCTGGGGGCAGCAGAGGGTCAATCAGGTCGGCACGTCCGGCCAGAAAACCCAGCACTGCCGCGACGATGCCGCCGATCAGGGCCGGGGCGAAACCACCGCGCCGCGGCTCGGCCCGTGGCGCAGGCTGTGGGTCATGCTCGGTCGCGTGGGTAGCTTCGGCTTCGGCTTCGGCTTCGGCTTCGGCTTCGGCTTCGGCTTCGGCTTCGGCTTCGGCTTCGGCTTCGGCTTCGGCTTCGGCTTCGGCTTCGGCTTCGGCTTCGGCTTCGGAAGCTGCCTCTGTATCCGCCTTCGCCTCGTCAACCGTTGGTTCAGGCAACTCCTGTTTGGTCTCGGACATAGGGTCGGTGACGGTTTCCAGCTCTGGGTCTTTCTTCTCGGCCACCGCGCTGTCCCTTTCGAATCTGAAAATCTTCAAATACCGGATGCCGTTCGACACTAATGCGCGCCCGGACGCCCCTCAACCCGAATGGCACGCGTAACAGCAAATTCAATCGCGTCCCGCATGGCGTCGGCATCCGGAGTCTTGGCGACAATCAGATCGGAAAGCTTCATGTTTTCAAAGGGTTTTTTCACTGCCTCACTCATCGCGACGACGCTGAGCGACGGCGTGCCGTTCAACAGCCCGGCAAATTGTCGCGCGGTCCGGGGTGAGAAAACCGGTGCAATAACGGGTTTGTCACCCGTCAGAACCCGTTGTGCCTCGTCGGAAAAGGGCAGCAAACGCTGGGCATAGATCACCTGTTCCTCGGTTCTGATCCCCATCCGGGTCAGGTTTGCCGCCACCTCACCGCGCCCATGTTCGCCCCGCAGATGCAAAAGCGGCGTATCCGGGCGCCGTGCCAGTATCCCCGCGATCAGCGCCTCGGCGCTCTCGCCCACCATGGTGGCGGACCAGCCTGCCTGCGCCGCCATCCGGGTGGTTGCGCGCCCGACGCAGAAACAGGGCAGCGACCGGTCGGCACTCAGCCGCGCGGCGATGCCGACCCCATTGGACGAGGTAAAGATCAGCCCTGCCGCCGGTCCGAAATCCAGCGTCTCGACAGTTGGTTCGATCCGCAGCAGAGGGGCATAGACCACGCTCAGCGTCTCCCGGATCTCGGGGCGCAACCCGGCGACAAACCGTTCCGAGGCGCCACGCGGGCGGGTCATCAGCAGATAGATCAGCGGCGCGCTCCTGCGTGGCGGGATTGTTTGCGGGTCGCGGGGGTGATACCCCGCTCGCCGAACATCATGCAACGGTGGGGCCGATGGCGCAAACCCTGACGATACTCGGGCTGGAAAGCAGTTGCGACGATACCGCCGCCGCGGTGGTGCGCCAGACCGAGGGGCAACCGGCCGAGATCCTGTCTTCGGTCGTGCATGGCCAGACCGACCTGCACAGCGCCTATGGTGGCGTGGTGCCCGAGATCGCCGCCCGCGCGCATGCCGAAAAGCTTGATATCTGCGTGCGCCAGGCGCTGGCCGAGGCTGGCGTTACCCTGGCCGATCTGGATGCGGTGGCGGTAACCGCCGGGCCGGGCCTGATCGGCGGGGTGATGTCGGGGGTGATGTGCGCCAAGGGGATCGCCGCCGCCACCGGCCTGCCGCTGATCGGGGTGAACCATCTGGCGGGCCACGCGCTGACCCCGCGCCTGACCGACCAGATCGCCTATCCCTATCTGATGCTGCTGGTGTCTGGCGGGCATTGCCAATACCTGATCGCCCACGGGCCCGAACAGTTCTCACGGCTTGGCGGGACCATCGACGACGCCCCGGGCGAGGCCTTTGACAAGACCGCGCGCCTATTGGGCCTGCTCCAGCCGGGCGGTCCGTCGGTCGAGAGCGAGGCGCGGCAGGGTGATCCCAAGCGGTTCCGCTTTCCCCGGCCCTTGCTGGACCGGCCCGATTGCGACCTGTCCTTTTCAGGGTTGAAGACGGCGCTGATGCGGATGCGCGACCAGCTGGTCGGCGAACAGGGCGGGTTGACCCGGCAGGATCGCGCCGATCTGTGCGCCGGGTTTCAGGCCGCCGTGGTGGATACCCTGGCGGAAAAGACCCGACGCGCGCTGGCGCTTTATCTGGACGCGGCGCCGACGGAGCCGGTTGTCGCGGTTGCCGGCGGGGTGGCGGCAAACGCCGCCATCCGCGCGGCGCTGGAAACGGTCTGCGCCGAGGCGGGTGCCCGGTTCACCGCGCCGCCGCTGCATCTGTGCACCGACAATGCGGCGATGATCGCCTATGCCGGGCTGGAGCGGTTCCTCGGAGGCGCCCGCGACGGGCTGGACCTGACCGCGCGGCCGCGCTGGCCACTTGATCAAAGCAGCCCGGCGATGCTGGGCAGCGGCAAGAAGGGCGCCAAGGCATGAGTATCGCGGTTCTGGGATCAGGTGCATTCGGCACCGCTCTGGCAATATCGCTGGCGGGCAAGGGTCCGGTCACGCTGTGGTCACGATCCCCAGAACAGGCGCGACAGATGCAGCAGACCCGCGAGAACCACCAGCGCCTGCCCGGCCTGCCGCTACCCGAAGCGCTGAGCGTTACCGCCGATCTGAATCAGGCCACGCGATGCGACACGCTGCTTTTGGCGGTACCGATGCAGAAGTTGCGCGGCATGCTATCCGAGAACGCCACCGCACTGCGCGGGCGGGTTCTGGTTGCCTGCTGCAAGGGGATCGAACTGAATACCGGGCTGGGCCCATTGGCAGTGATGGCGCAAATCCTGCCAGACACCCGCACCGCGTTGCTGACCGGACCCAGCTTTGCCCAAGATATCGCGCGCGGCCTGCCGACGGCACTGACGCTGGCCTGTGCCGAAGCCGATCTTGGCCGTGATTTGCAGACGCAGCTGACCACCGCCAACCTGCGGCTCTATCGAACCACCGACACGGTCGGGGCAGAGCTGGGCGGCGCGCTGAAAAACGTGATCGCAATCGGCTGCGGCGCCTGCATCGGTGCCGGGATGGGCGACAGCGCCCGCGCCGCGCTGCTGACCCGTGGCTTTGCCGAGATGCAGCGGCTGGCGGCGCTGAAAGGCGCCCGGCCCGAGACCCTTATGGGCCTGTCTGGCCTTGGCGATCTGATGCTCACCTGCTCGTCCGACCTGTCGCGCAACTATCGGTTTGGTCTGGCGCTCGGTCGCCAGGAACCGTTCGACCGCTCCACCACGGTCGAAGGTGTCGCCACCGCCCATGCGGTGGCACAACTGGCCCGCGATAACTTGATCGAGATGCCGATCAGCACAACGGTGGCGCAGCTGTCAAACGGCGATTACAGTGTCGCCGAAGCGATGCGTTCGCTGCTCAACCGACCGCTCAAGGAGGAATGACATGCTGGTTGCCCTGATCGCCCGCGACAAGGACGGCGCCCTGCAAACCCGTCTCGACAATCGCGCAGCACATCTGGCCTATATCGAGGAAACCGGCGTTGTCGCGCAGGCCGGGCCGCTTCTGGACGGTGACGCGATGATCGGTTCGCTGGTCATCCTTGACGTGGCCGATCTGGCCGCTGCCGAGGATTGGGCCGCCAATGACCCCTATGCCAAGGCGGGGCTGTTCCAGTCGGTGCAACTGATCCCGTGGAAAAAGGTGATCGGTTGATGGCCTATTGGCTGTTCAAATCGGAACCCGAGACCTGGGGTTGGGACGATCAGGTCGCCAAGGGCGACGCGGGCGAGGAATGGGATGGCGTGCGCAATTATCAAGCGCGCAACTTCATGCGGGAAATGGCGTTGGGTGACCGAGGCTTTTTCTACCACTCGCAAAGCGACAAGGCGGTAGTCGGTATCGTCGAGGTCTGCGCCGAGGTGCACCCCGACAGCAAGGCAGGCGACCCGCGCTGGGAATGTGTGGACATCAAGGCGGTGCGCCCCTTCCAGCAACCGGTGACGCTGGAGCAGATCAAGGCCGATCCGCACCTGTCCGAGATGGTTCTGGTGCGCAATTCGCGCCTGTCCGTGCAGCCGGTGACCGAGGCGGAATGGCGCGCAATCTGCGCGATGGGGCAGACAGATCCCGACTGATCATGCATTCTGGCCGCATCGCGGATACTCGATGAGGCAAGGATGGAACTGTTGAATGTTCTGGCGGCCGCGTTTGGCGCCTTTGCGCTGGGATCGGTCTGGTACATGGTTCTGGCGGAACCCTGGATGCAGGATGCCAAGGTGCCGCGCGGCCCCAACGGCAAACCCGAAGGCGGCATGACACCGGGCATCTTTGCCGCCAGTTTTCTGCTGCTACTGATCGTGGCGGGAATGATGCGCCATGTCTTTGCCCTCTCGGGTATCGACAGCGCGGGCGCCGGGATCGTCGCGGGAGTTGGAGTCGGGCTGTTCTTCATCGCTCCCTGGATCACGCTCAACAACCTCTATGCCATGCGCCCCTTGCGGCTAAGCCTGATCGACGGGGGTTATGCAACACTGGCCTGTGCGGTGATGGGTCTGATCCTGACGCTGTTCTAGAACCCGGATCACGGGCTGCGGCACAACAAAAAAGGGGAAGGTTCCGACGGCTCAGAACCCTCCCCTACCCCCGCGTGCTCCCAACACACCACACGCGAATTCTGTACCGAGGTTCTGACCGTCCTGGTCATATATTACTTATACGCCCGATACCCCTTCCTGCGCAAAGGCAAAGCTTTGACAATATTCATAAAATGCGAAACGCCCGCGAATGCGGGCGCTTGCGTGTACAGCATGCTGTTGGCTCAGCCGTAGACGGATTCCTTGCCGAAATGCTTGGTCAGCATGTAATAGACGACGGCGCGATACTTGTTGCGCTCGGACTTGCCATAGGTGTCCACCACCTTGGCAATGGCGGCGTCGAGTTCCGGCCCGTCGGCGAGGCCCAGTTTCTTGATCAGGAAATTGTTCTTGACGGTTTCCAGCTCACCCGGCTGGCTCGACGCGACGGTCGAGGCATCGGCATCATAAATTGCCGGACCGCAGCCAATGGTCACCTTGGTCAGCAGGTCCATGTCGGGTTCCATCCCGCACTTGTTCTTCAGATCGTCTGCATATTGGGCGATCAGGTCGTCGCGTTTTCCCATCTCTTCACTCTCCCGAGTTTTTCTGTTTTCGGCCAGTCTATCCGGCACTGGCGAGAGCGTAGCGGCAGCCGGGTCGTGCACAAAGGGAAAACTTGGCCAGTTTTCCCTGTAAGTCGCCGTGATCGGCCTTGTCATCGCGTCAAGTCAGCCCCGAGGCGAGAGACAACGCGACGGGCCGCCTCACTTCAAGACCACGCCATCCTTCTTGCCGTGGTCGGTGCGCTTGTCGAGAACCTTGTCCTGATTGGACCATTTTCTGATAACGGCGTCACCGTCAGCGCATTTGGTCTGTTCAATTTCCTGCGCTGCCTGAACACCATGCGCGCCGTGCAACTCCTCGTGTTTCTTCAGAGCCGCGACAAAGGATTTCCAGCTTTTGCGCAGCTCCGGATCCAGCTTGGCCTCGTTCTTATGCTTGGGCATCGTATAGGTGATACTGACTGACAGGTCGCAACTGCCGGACCATTTCACATACCAGTCCGTATAGGCCCAGAACCCGTTGGGCCCCCGCGCATCCATCTCCCGGATCAGATCCTGCGCTGTGGCGGCATTCACCACATAGGTCTTG
The DNA here is from genome assembly GCF_059612725.1 of Ruegeria sp. YKSF070. Lineage (NCBI taxonomy): Bacteria > Pseudomonadati > Pseudomonadota > Alphaproteobacteria > Rhodobacterales > Roseobacteraceae > Ruegeria > Ruegeria sp. YKSF070. The sequence continues at coordinate 8,204 of NZ_JBXWRD010000015.1, forward strand.
TTCACAACCGTAACCTTGGGTTTCGCCTCGGCCATCACCGCACCGAATGAGAGCCCCAACACCGCCACACACAGCGATTTGACCAAGAGGCGGATCGAAAGAAACTTCATACGCATATCACATTCCTAGAGGTGCATGCCGCCTGAGGGCTCGGCACAGTTGCATGAGATAAGCGGACTGGGGATTAACGCGTCAAGCTTTGTCGGATCAAGCGATCGGTATGAAAAGGCCGCCCCGATCATGTCAGGGCGGCCAGTCAGAACGGTTGGGCATCGGCTGGCGCCGACACTCAATAGCGGTAGTGCTCCGGCTTGAACGGGCCTTCGGGCTTGACCCCGATATAGCTGGCCTGATCGGGGCTCAGCTGGGTCAGCTTGACACCGATCCGGGCCAGGTGCAGGCGGGCCACTTTCTCGTCCAGGTGCTTGGGCAGGATATAGACCTTGTTCTCGTACTGGTCGCCCTTGGTGAACAGTTCGATCTGCGCAAGAACCTGGTTGGTGAACGAGGCCGACATCACGAACGAAGGGTGGCCGGTGGCATTGCCCAGGTTCAGCAGGCGGCCTTCGGACAAGAGGATGATCTTGTTGCCCGAGGGCATTTCGATCATGTCCACCTGCTCCTTGATGTTGGTCCATTTGTGGTTCTTCAGCGCGGCGACCTGAATCTCGTTGTCGAAATGGCCGATGTTGCCGACAATGGCCATGTTCTTCATCTCGCGCATATGCTCGATGCGGATCACGTCCTTGTTGCCGGTGGTGGTGATGAAGATGTCGGCGCTGGCGACTTCGTCTTCCAGCGTGGTCACCTCGAACCCGTCCATGGCGGCCTGAAGGGCGCAGATCGGGTCGACCTCGGTCACCTTCACGCGCGCACCGGCGCCGCGCAGAGACGCGGCCGAGCCCTTGCCCACATCGCCGTACCCGCAAACCACGGCGACCTTGCCGGCCATCATGGTGTCGGTGGCGCGGCGGATACCGTCGACCAGCGATTCCTTGCAGCCATATTTGTTGTCGAATTTCGACTTGGTCACGCTGTCGTTCACGTTGATCGCCGGGAAGGGCAGATGGCCGTCCTTGACCAGCTGGTACAGGCGGTTGACGCCGGTGGTTGTTTCCTCGGACACGCCCTGAATCTGGTCACGCATCTTGGTGAACCAGCCCGGGCTGGCCTCCATGCGCTTCTTGATCTGGGCCTTGATCACGGTTTCCTCTTCCGAGGACGGAACCGGGATGATGTCCTCACCCGCCTCGGCGCGAGCGCCAAGCAGGATGTAAAGCGTCGCGTCGCCGCCATCATCCAGGATCATGTTGGGGCCGTCCTCGAACAGGAAGGATTTGTCGAGGTAGTCCCAATGCTCTTCCAGCGTCTGGCCCTTGATCGCAAAGACGGGGATGCCCGCCGCCGCAATCGCTGCCGCCGCGTGGTCCTGGGTCGAGAAGATATTGCACGAGGCCCAGCGCACATCGGCGCCCAGCGCCACCAGCGTCTCGATCAGAACGGCGGTCTGGATGGTCATATGCAGCGAACCGACAATCCGCGCGCCTTTGAGTGGCTGCGCCTCGCCATATTCCTCGCGCAGCGCCATCAGGCCCGGCATCTCGGTTTCGGCAATATCCAGTTCCTTGCGGCCAAACCCGGCCAGCGAAATGTCCTTGACGATATAATCCCCGGCCATCTGTCACTCCATTCCGGCAAATTCGGTCGCCAGAGGCCCTATCACCCCTGCCTTCGACTGGCAACGAGGATCAGGGGGAATGATCGCGGCTGTGGCTCAGCTGGGGATATCGGGCACCGTCTGGGTGTCCGAGGTCTGGAAATAGTCGGTGCCCGCAGCGACGATACAGCTGATGCCAGTGGCCCGGGTCAGCAGCACGGTAAAGGTGCCGGTTTCGGACGAGGCCCAAAGCTCGATCACCGAAGCGCCATCCGACAGGGGTTGCAAGCCACCGGCGGCGAGGCGTTCAGAGTATTTTTGCTGCAACCGGTCGACGATCGCCGCGCGCGCGGCACAGGATTGCGCGGTGGCCGTCCCGGCGGACAGGATCAGGCCAAAGCCGGCCAATGCTCCCAACAGAGGCTTGATCATCGCAAGCTCCTTTCGCATAGAGGAACGGATCTGTTGGGGGACGTGCCGGGAGGAGATAACACGCCCCCCGCTCTTCGATAGACCGATCAAGCCACCGGGCCGCGAACGCGACACCTGATCATTGGGCTGGCAGCATGTGATCGGAACAGGGATCAGGCTGCGCCCGGAATGTGGCAAAAACATGGCACGTAAAGGGGACGTGGCACAATGGCAACACAACCCAGAGCCTGGCAAAGGATGCTGTCGGGGCGGCGGCTGGATCTGCTGGACCCGACTCCGGTCGATATCGAGATCGAGGATATCGCCCATGGGCTAGCCTTTGTCGCACGCTGGAACGGGCAAACACGAGGGGAATTTGCCTACTCCGTGGCTGAACACTCGCTGCTGGTCGAGGATATCTTTGCCCGCATCGTGCCCGGTGCAGGTGCGAAGTGGCGACTGGCGGCGCTGCTGCACGACGCGCCTGAATATGTGATCGGCGACATGATCTCTCCGGTCAAGGCGGCGGTCGGGGCCGATTACGGGCTGCTTGACGCACGGCTGACAGCGGCAATCCATATCCGGTTCGGCCTGCCTGCCGTGCTGCCGGTGCAGATCAAGAAACAGATCAAGCGCGCCGACCGGGTCAGCGCCTGGTTGGAGGCCACACGGATCGCCGGGTTTACCGAGGCCGAGGCGAACAAGTTCTTTGGCCGACAGCGGCCAGAACTCATGCAGGGGCTGGATATCCGTCTGCGGCCACCGCTGGAAACACGCACCGCCTTTACCGCCCGCTACGAGGCCTTGATTTCCGCAGTCTGATCCGCCCCATCCTCGTGCGCGGCGCGCCGCGCACGCCGCTCCTGCCGCATGATACGGCGACGGCGTTTCCGGTATTCTTCGCTCTCGACAAAATCACCGGCCTGATCCAGACCCTTGTCTCGGAACATCTGGGCGCGCTCTTCATCGGTTGCGCGCGGCCAGTCCACGTCCGGGCGCACAAACCCGCCCATTGCCAGACCGCGCCCGATCACCGCGTGATCCAGCTCGCCAAAGGAGAGCCGGTTCGATCTGCCGCCCTCCCCCCGCACCCATTCGGTATAGAGCGCATCAATCACCAGCGGGTCGCATTCACAGAAATGGGCGACGTTCTTGGCCAACAGGTTGGCGGCCCCGGCCTTGCGACGCAGGATCATCGCCACTTTCTGATCGGGTCGTCCGACCATGGCATAGAGATGCAGCGCCGAACCGTCGGCGGCGATCACATGGGTTGCGGCCTTGTAACGGGCCAACTGGGTTTCGAGGTTGTATTTCTCGGGGTGAAAGACGTCGTAACCTTCGGCCCGAAGCAGATCCTCCAACCGCTCTTCTCCCAGCATGCCACCCTTGCCGAGGCCCAATGCAGAGCGTGAGATATATAACTTGCTGGGTCCGTCCGGGTCTACCGATTTGCCGAACCCGGCATGGATCGCGTCGCGGAATTTCTGCGTGCCCTGCGTGATCGGACCCAGGCCAAAGCCCTGCCCGGGCACGATCAGTTCCTCGACACGGGTTGGCGCAGTGGCTACATGAATCGGCAGGCCGGGGCGCATCAGGTCGATGAAATCGCGCTGATATCCACGGATCTGGTCGCCGACGCGCGGGCGTTTCGGAATGAACAACACCCCGTCGATTGGCCCTTCGACATGATTCAACGCCCAGAGCCGCGCGGTGCTTTCCACCAGGAAGTGGCCGAAATGCGCCCATAGCACTCCGCCCCAAAGCCAGCGGCCGGACAGGGTTTCCGGCACATCGTCCGGCAACGGCGGCTCGGTTGTCAGCGGGCGATAGCGGCGCCACAAGGCACCTTGCGGACAGTAACGGCCATCGCTGTAAAGCACGCCTGCCTCTTGGGTGAAATCGCTGACCGTTGGAGGGACGACAATGGCGTCGTTCAGTGTGGTCAGCCCCTCGGACCAGCCGCCATCGGGCTGTGGCTGCGTCGCCGGATCATTGGGGTCGAGTTCAGGCGCGTGCGCCATAATGAACCTCTCAGCGCGGGCTTCTCTTGGCCAGAATCCTTTGCAGGGTCCGGCGGTGCATGTTTAGCCGGCGCGCGGTTTCGCTAACGTTACGATCACAGAGTTCATAGACACGCTGAATATGTTCCCACCGCACCCGGTCCGCGCTCATCGGGTTTTCGGGCGGCGGAGGTAATTCGTCGCCGGTGGCCAGCAAAGCGTTGGTGATGTCGGTGGCATCGGCAGGTTTCGACAGATAGTCGGTGGCCCCGATCTTGACCGCCGCGACCGCAGTGGCGATGGCACCGTAACCGGTCAGGACCACGACCCGGCAATCGGGCCGCTTTTCGCGCAACACTTCGACCACATCCAGACCGTTACCATCCTCGAGCCGCAGATCGACCACCGCATAGGCTGGTGGCCGGGCGGTGGCAATGGCGCGCCCGGCGGCAACCGAACCGGCGGTCTCGATCTCGAAGCCGCGTTTTTCCATCGCCTTGGCCAACCGGCGCAGAAACGGCTCGTCGTCATCGACCAGCAACAGCGACTTGTCGGGTCCGATATTGGGCTGGGGGGCGTCGACCATGCTCATTCTTTCCGCTGTTTTTCGTGTTTTTGCCTAAGGGCGAGTATTAACAGCGACTGCGGCAAGGTCAAACGCCTCTGTCGTGATCACATGGCGTCCAGAAAACATCCGATCCGGTCGGCCATTTGCTCTGCCGTCTCGTCGCGGCGGAAAAACTCGACAAAGCCGTGCTCGGGCAGCACCAGGTAAGAGAAGGTCGAATGGTCGACCAGGTAGTACTCGTCGCTCTTGTCCTGTGCCCGGTAATAGGTCTTGTACGCCTGACTTGCGGCCTTGACCTGTTCGGGCGATCCGGTCAGGCCGATCATGCGCTCGTGCAGGTTGGCTGCGAAATCGCCAACCACCTCGGGGGTGTCCCGGTCGGGGTCGATCGAGATAAAGATCGGGGTCACCATCTGGCCCCGGCCTTCCAGAAGGTCCACCGCCTCGGCATTGCGCGAGGTATCCAGCGGGCAGACATCAGGACAGAACGTATAGCCGAAATAGAGCAACGAAGGCTCTGTGATCACATCCTTGTCGGTGACGGTCTCGCCCTTGGCATTGACCAGTTCGAACGGGCCCCCGATGGTCTCGGCCCCACCCGCGATCTGCCCCGCGCGACATTGGGCGAACCGATCATCTCCATCACCGCCTCGGGTAGCGATCCAGGTGGCGCCCAGTGCGGTGGCAGCGACCACCGCGGCGAGAAAGGCATAGAGTCGGGTCATTTTCGGCCTCAAGGTCAGAGATGTTGATCGTCTCGGCCCGGACACCTATCAAGATAGCCAGCCGTTGCAACTGGACATAGGCGCGCGATGCCGGACTCCAATATCAACCTCGTGCTCGGACAAGAGCGCAGCAGCTGGATCCGTCTGCGCACGATGATCCTGCTCCGGTGGGTGGCCATTGCCGGGCAGGTCGCCGCGATTCTGGTCGCACAGCACAGCTATCACCTGCAACTGAACCTGGGCCTGTGCTATCTGGCCATCGGTATTTCAGCCGTCGGCAATCTGCTGGCGATCTTTCTTTTCCCTGAAAACAAGCGCTTGGGAGAGTTCGAGAACTTTCTGATGGTGCTGTTCGACCTGTTGCAGCTGGGGTTCCTGCTGTATTTGACCGGCGGGTTGCACAACCCGTTCGCACTGCTTCTGGTCGGGCCGGTGATCATCTCGGCCAATGTCATGGGCCTGCGCTCGACCCTGTTCATAGGTACCACCGCCATCGTTCTGGTCACGCTGCTGGGCCTCTATCACGTTCCGTTGAGAACCGAGATGGGCTTTGTCCTGCGCATTCCGGATGTGTTCGTCTTTGGCCATTGGACAGCGATCATAATCGCGATCATCTTTCTCGGAGCCTATTCCTACCGGATCAGCTCCGAGGTGCAATCGATGTCCGAGGCGTTGGCCGCGACTCAGATGGCGCTGTCGCGAGAACAGAAGCTGACCGATCTGGGTGGCGTGGTGGCCGCCGCCGCGCATGAGCTGGGCACGCCGCTGGCGACGATCAAACTGGCCAGTTCCGAGCTGGTCGAAGAGCTGGATGACCGCCCCGACCTGCGCGAGGATGCGGCGCTCATCCGCGAGCAGGCGGATCGCTGCCGCGATATCCTGCGTGACATGGGCCGGGCGGGAAAGGACGATCTGCATCTGCGCCAGGCTCCGCTGTCTACCGTGATCCACGAGGCCGCTGAACCGCATTTGCACCGCGGCAAAACCGTGCATTTCGACGAAGGTCCGGGTGAGGGCGGCGACCTGCAACAGCCGTCGATCCTGCGTAAGCCCGAAGTCATCCACGGATTGCGCAACCTGATCCAGAACGCGGTCGATTTCGCGCGCGCCAATGTCTGGGTCGAGGCGGAATGGACAGCCGAGACGATCACGGTTTCAATCATGGACGACGGTCGCGGCTATCCCGGCCACATGATCGGTCGCATCGGCGATCCTTTCGTGCGCCGTCGCCGTGCCGAGATCGACCGCCGCACCCGGCCGGAATACGAAGGCATGGGCCTGGGTCTGTTCATCGCCAAGACGCTGCTGGAACGCAGTGGAGCCGAGTTGAGCTTTGCCAACGGGTCGGACCCCTACCAGACGCTTACCGACCAGTCCGAACGCCGTGGTGCAATCGTTCTGGTCGTGTGGCCCCGGTCGCAGATCGACGCTCAGACCGGCGAGAATCCTGTCCCGCTAGGGTTGAATGAGCAGTTTCAAGTTTAGTTAAACTTGTGTTAACCTCTGACCCTCAGGATCGATCCATTCGGACGAGACAAGGCGGGTTGCGAATATGGCGGATTGGCTGGCTCTGGCGGCAATTACCCTGTTGTCTGCGGGCCTGACAGGACGGCTCCTGATTGCCTCGATGCGCGAGGGCAAACCAGTAGGACGGGTTTTCGAACCGGGCGGCGGGCAAGGGCATGTGTTTCTATTTGAAGGCACCGACCTGATCGGTGCCTCACATCAGGGCACCGACAGAGGTATTCATGACTGGCACGGCCTGCGCGACAGGCTTGCTGACGAATTCCCCGGATTCCCATCGGATCCCGAGCATGTGGAACAGCAAGGAGAATTGGTCGTCACCGCGATCGATGGACGGGCTGACCGCGATGTCTATTGCGAATGGATCGACGGCATCGTTCGGGTCGAACTGCGCAGGCATTGCCACACACAAGACGGTAAACGGCAGAACCCCGATACCGACCCGCTGCGACTTGCTATGGATCAGGCGCCCTATCCGGTCTGGTATCTGGGCGGGGATGGCGGCATCCGATGGTGTAACGCCGCCTATGTGGTTCTCGCCCGAAAGGTGCGAGGGCGCTCGCCAGAACTGTTCGACCCGCTGTTTCCCGACGTCTCGGACATAGGCGCGCCGGGCAAGAAAACCCGGATCTCCATCGCGACCGGCGATACCGGCACCAAACTATGGTTCGACGTCGTGATCGTCCCGCAGGACGAAGGCTGTCTCTGCTACGCGATGGACATCAACGCGGTCGTCGATGCCGAAGTCGCCCAGCGCAATTTCGTGCAGACCCTTGCCAAGACCTTTGCCCAACTGTCCATCGGGCTGGCGATATTTGACCGCAACCGGCAACTGGCACTGTTCAATCCCGCCCTGATCGACCTGACCTGTTTGCCTGCCGATTTCCTCAGCAGCCGGCCGGAGGTCTCGAGCTTCTTTGACCGGCTGCGCAACCTCAATATGATGCCCGAGCCCAAGAATTACGGCGGCTGGCGCCAGCAGATGAACGACCTGCTGCACGCGGCATCGAGCGGCAATTATCAGGAAACCTGGTCGCTGCCCTCGGGCTCGGTCTATTCGGTCAGCGGGCGGCCCCATCCCGACGGCGCGGTGGCCTTCCTGTTCGAGGATATTACCGCAGAGATCACCCTGACTCGCCGGTTTCGATCAGAGCTGGAATTGGGGCAGGCAGTGCTGGACCATCTGGATGCGGCGATTGCGGTGTTCGCCGCCGACGGGTCGCTGGCCTTTTCCAACGCCGCCCATCACCGGTTGTGGAAATCCGATCCCGATCTCAGCTTTGCACAGGTGACGATCGTGGATGCGACCCGAACCTGGCAGGACCTTTGCGCCGCGACGCCGCTTTGGGGTGATATCCGAGACTTTGTCGAAAGCCGCGAAAACCGGGCCGAATGGGGGGGGCGCGTGCAATTGCGCAGCGGCGCGTATCTGATCTGCACCGTCAGTCCGATCCAGAACGGCTCTACCCTGGTATCCTTTTCGTCGCCCGCAGAGACAGCCGCGCGCGGCCCCGCCCACGCCGGGGGGTGATACCGCCTTGCAGCCGGAATGCACCGCAGTCATTGTGGCGCCATGACCGCTTCGCCCCTGATCCTGCACCCTGACAGCCCCGATGAAACCGCCCGTCTGGCGGTGGTTCTCGGTGCCGCTTTGGCGCCAGGCGATTGCCTTCTGCTGTCGGGCGAGATCGGCAGCGGCAAGACCCATTTCGCCCGTCACCTGATCCAGACCCTGCTGCCTGTTGCCGAGGATATCCCCTCGCCCACCTTCACGTTGGTACAGGTCTATGACAGCACCCGGGGCGAGATCTGGCACAGCGATCTCTACCGCCTGACCGGACTGGACGAGATCGAGGAACTGGGCCTGTCAGAGGCCTTCTCGGAAGCGATCACGCTGGTTGAATGGCCAGACCGGCTGGGCCCTCTGACACCGGATCATGCCCTGCATCTGCATTTCGAAACCGACCCTCAGAACGAGTTGAAACGCCGCCTGACCCTGTCTTGGACCGATCCAAAATGGACCCCACGCATCGAGGCGCTGAAATGAGTGACCGAAGCGCGCTTGCCACCGCTTTCCTGGCCGAAACCGACTGGGCCGGCGCCTCGCGCGCACCTCTGGCCGGCGATGCCTCGGCTCGCAGCTATGAGCGGTTGACCAACCCGGAAACCGGCCAGACCGCCGTTCTGATGGATGCACCGCCCGCGCAGGGCGAAACGGTGCACCGCTTTGTGGAGGTGGCGCGGCACCTGCGCGCCCAGGGCCTCAGCGCGCCGGAGATCCTGGCTGAGGATCCAGCGCAGGGGTTTTTACTGATCGAGGATCTGGGCGACGACCTCTTTACCCGCGTCATCGCCCGCGACCCGTCGCAAGAAGTGCCGCTTTACGAGGCAGCGACCGATCTGCTGGTGGCGCTGCGTGACATGCCGCTCATGGCCGGACTGGACAGCTATGGCCCGGCACCGCTGGCCGAAAAGACCGATATCGCATTTGATCACTATGTGAGCGGGATCACAGGCACTGACACCACCGAGATGCGGGATCGGTTCATCGACCGGTTCGGTGGCGTCCTGCACCGGACGATCCAGGGACCCAAAGTGCTGATCCTGCGGGACTATCACGCCGAGAATCTGCTCTGGCTGCCGGATCGCGCCGGGATGGCCCGGGTCGGGCTGCTCGATTTCCAAGACGCGGTCGTGGGCCACCCGGCCTATGATCTGGTCAGCCTCTTGCAGGACATCCGCCGAGATGTGCCGGCCCGGATCGAAATGCGCATGATCGACCGGTTCATAGCCGAGACCGGTGCGGACGACCACGAATTCCGCACTGCCTATGCGGTGCTGGGCGTGCAGCGGAACCTGCGCATTCTGGGCGTCTTTGCCCGGCTGTCGCGCGAGATGGGCAAGACCCGGTACCTGGCGCTGATGGCGGCAGTCTGGCGTCACGTGATGCGCGATCTGGAGCATCCGGCCATGGCGGGTATCGCGGACATGCTGCGCCAAACGCTACCACCACCCTCTCCTGAAAATCTGGCCCGACTGCACCCGAGATGACACCATCCGACCTGCCCGTAATGCTGTTTGCCGCCGGGTTCGGCACCCGTATGGGCGACCTGACCCGTGCCCGCCCGAAACCCCTGATCGAGGTGGCGGGTCGCCCTCTGATAGATCACACACTGGATCTGGCCCGCGCAGTTTCCCCGCCCCGGATCGTGGCGAACCTGCACTACCTGGCCCCGATGCTGGCGGCGCACCTGGCCCCACTGGGTGTGCTGATGTCCGAGGAGCAGCCCGATATCCTCGATACCGGCGGCGGGTTGCGGCAAGCCTTGCCGATGCTTGGGGCCGAAACGGTGTTTACAAGCAATACCGATGCGATTTGGTCGGGGCCGAATCCGTTTGCCCTGCTGGCCGAAGCGTGGGATCCAGCGCGTATGGACGCGCTGTTGATGTGCGTAGCGGTTGACAAGGCCATCGGTCATTCCGGGACTGGCGATTTCAGCCGTGACGCACAGGGACGGATCGAACGCGGGCCGGGGCTGGTCTATGGCGGGGTGCAGATCGTCAAGACCGGCGGGTTGGACAGCTTTGACTTGCCTGCCTTTTCGCTGAACCTTCTGTGGAACAGGATCGGGGCGTCGGAGCGGCTCTTTGCGCTGGAATACCCAGGGCGCTGGTGCGATGTGGGCCATCCCGGCGGGATCACCCTGGCCGAGGAGATGCTGCGCGATGTTTGACCCCAGCCCGCACCCCCGTGTCTTTGCCCTGCCACCCGGCGTCGATTTCCCGCGGGCGCTGGTGCAGGGGCTGCGCCAGCGCGCTGCCGGGCAGGCGCCGCATGTTCTGGCGCGGGCGCAGGTGGTGGTCAACACCCACCGGATGGAGCGGCGCATCCGTGCGCTGTTCGATGCCGGGCCGGCGGCTCTGTTGCCGCGGGTGTCGCTGGTCACCGACCTGACGGCGCTGGGCGCGGTCACCCATCTGCCGCTCGCCATACCGCCGCTGCGGCGGCGGCTGGAACTGGTGCAGCTGATCACGCGCCTTTTGGACCAGCAGCCCGATCTGGCAGCGCGGGCCTCGATTTTCGACCTTTCCGACAGCCTGGCCTCTCTGATCGACGAGATGCAGGGCGAAGGCGTCACACCCGCTGCCATTCGGGCGCTGGATGTCAGCGACCAGTCTGGCCACTGGGCACGCGCGCAGCAATTCATCGCCATAGCCGAGCGCTATTTGCGCAGCGGTGACGACGAACTGGATGTGCAGGCCCGGCAAAGGCGCGTGGTCGAGGCGTTGGTCTCTGAATGGGCGCAGCGCCCACCCGCGCATCCGGTGATCCTGGCGGGCTCGACCGGATCGCGCGGCACAACCATGCTGCTGATGGAGGCGGTGGCCCGCCTGCCGCAGGGCGCCGTGGTGCTGCCGGGTTATGACTTTGATCAGCCGGAGCGGGTCTGGGACGGGCTCGAGGACGCGCTGACCACCGAGGATCATCCCCAGTTTCGCTTTGCCCGGCTGATGGCGCGGCTGAACCTGACGCCGGATCAGATCGCACCCTGGTCGGATGACATCGCCCCCTGCCCCGCCCGCAACAGGCTGATCTCGCTGGCGCTTCGCCCCGCACCGGTGACCGACGCCTGGATGAGCGAGGGGCCGCAGCTGGAGGGCATCGACACCGCCACCCGCGAGATCACCCTGATCGAGGCGGCGAGCCCGCGGGACGAGGCGCAGGCCATCGCCCTACGCCTGCGCCAAGCGGCCGAGGATGGGCAAAGCGCGGCGCTGATCACCCCTGACCGGATGCTGACGCGGCAGGTCAGCGCCGCGCTTGACCGCTGGAACATCCTGCCCGATGACAGCGCCGGCCTGCCGCTGCACCTGTCACCTCCGGGCCGGTTCCTGCGTCATGTGGCGGCGCTGTTTTCCGCGCGGCTGGATGGCGAGGCCTTGCTGAGCTTGCTGAAACACCCGCTGTGTCACACCGGCGGGGGCCGCAACGAACACCTGCTCCACACCCGCGATCTGGAGCTGGATCTGCGCCGCAACGGACCGCCCTTTCCCGGTGCCGAAGACCTCGCCGCTTTCACCACGCGCCGCGAGGTGCCCGAAGGCTGGACCAACTGGGTCGCCCGCTGTTTCTGCGACCAGCATGTCACCCGCGCCCTGCCGCTGTCCGAATGGGTCGACCGCCTGCGCCAACTGGCCGAGGCGCTGTCGGCAGGCGCCGAGGGCGGCACCGGCAGCCTCTGGGAACAGAAGGCCGGGCAAGAGGCGCTGGCCATCGTCACCGCTCTGGCCGACGAGGCCCCGCATGGCGGCGAGTTGGATGCCCGCGATTTCGCCGATCTGCTGGGGGGGCTGTTGTCCACGGGCGAGGTGCGCGACCGCGATGCGCCCTATCCCGGCATCATGATCTGGGGCACGCTCGAGGCACGGGTGATGGGGGCCGAGCTGCTGATCCTGGGCGGGCTGAACGAAGGCAGCTGGCCCGAGTCCCCTGCCCCCGACCCCTGGCTGAACCGTCGCATGCGCCATGATGCGGGCCTGTTGCTGCCGGAACGCCGCATCGGCCTGTCGGCGCATGATTTCCAGCAGGCCATCGGCGCGCCCGAGGTCTGGCTGACCCGCGCCAAACGCTCGGATGATGCCGAAACCGTACCCTCGCGCTGGCTGAACCGGCTGACCAACCTGTTGCAGGGCCTGCCCGATCAGGGCGGCGCCGCGGCGCTGTCCGAGATGCGGGCGCGTGGCCGCCGCTGGCTATCCATGGCCGAGGCGCTGGAGGAGGCCCCGCGCAGCGCCCCGGCCCCGCGCCCTTCGCCCCGGCCCCCGTTGGCCGCGCGGCCCCGGCAATTGTCGGTGACCGAGATCAAGAGACTGATCCGCGATCCTTACGCGATCTATGCCCGGCATGTGCTGCGGCTGAAACCGCTGGACCCGCTGGTGCAGGCGCCCGACGCGCTGTTGAGGGGGATCGTGATCCACGAGATCCTGGAGAGTTTCGTGCGCGACAGCGTGCTGGACATGGCACTGCTCAACCGCGACACCTTCCTGAAACGCGCGGCCACGATGCTGGAGGAGCTGGTTGCCTGGCCCACGGCGCGGGCGCTGTGGTTGGCGCGGCTCGACCGGGTGGCCGATGCCTTCCTGTTGTCCGAAGAGGCCCGACGCACCGATGCAGGCCCGATCGCCTTCGAGGCGCGGATGCGCAAACAGCTCGACGGGCTGGATTTCACCCTGACCGGGCGGGCCGACCGGATCGACCGCACCGAACGCGGCTCTCTGTGCCTTTACGACTACAAGACAGGGGCACCACCCAGCGAAAAGCAGCAGGCGAAATTCGACCGGCAGCTGTTGATCGAGGCCGCACTGGCCGAGGAAGGCGGGTTCGAGGGGATCGACCCGGCCCCGGTGGCGCGCGCGGTCTTTATCGGCATGGGCGGCAGTTACAAAGAGGTGCCAGCCCCGCTCGACGCCGAGCCCCCGGCCAAGGTTTGGGCTGAACTGCACCAGCTGATTGGCGCCTATTTCGAGCCAGATCAGGGTTTTACCTCGCGCCGGATGTTACACAAGGACAGCGATGTCGGCGATTACGATCATCTGGCCCGGTTCGGCGAATGGGACCGCAGCGCCACACCCGAAGCCGAGGATCTGACATGAGCGCCCGCAACGCAGCAACAGAACGACAGGTACAGGCCGCGCGGCCCGACGCCTCGACCTGGCTGGCGGCAAATGCCGGGTCGGGCAAGACCAAGGTGCTGACCGACCGGGTGGCGCGGCTGTTGCTCAGCGATGTGCAGCCTCAGCACATACTGTGCCTGACCTATACCAAGGCAGCGGCCAGCGAGATGCAGAACCGCCTGTTCAAACGTTTGGGCGAATGGGCGATGCTGGCGGATGCGCCGCTCAGGGCGCAACTGTCCGATCTTGGGGTGCCGGGGGCGATCGACAATGCGCGGCTGGCCCATGCCCGCACCCTGTTCGCCCGCGCCATCGAAACGCCTGGTGGGCTCAAGATCCAGACCATCCACTCGTTCTGCGCCACGCTCTTGCGCCGGTTCCCGCTTGAAGCGGGGGTCAGCCCGCAATTCTCGGAAATGGAGGACCGCGCCGCCGCCCTGCTGCGCGAAGAGATCGTCGAGGATCTGGCCGCCGGTCCGCAGGCTGCGCTGATCTCGGATCTGGCCCGCCATATCACCGATACCGATTTCGCCAGCCTGACCGCCGCCATCTGCCAGCAACGCGCGGCCTTTGCCCACCCGCTGGACTGGGCCGGGCTGCTGACCCTGTTCGATCTGCCCGAGGGGTTCGATACCCAAGGGCTGCTGGCCTCGGTTTTTCTGGGGGGCGAGGTCGAGCTGATCCGCTCCCTCCTGCCCACACTGATGGGAAGCGGTGCCAATGACCAGAAAGCCGCCGCGCGGCTTGCAGCCTTTACCCGGCCGACACTCGACGGGCTGATCGTGCTGGAACAGGTTCTGCTGACCGGTGTCAGCGCGAAATCGCCGTTTTCGGCCAAGATCGACGGGTTTCCCACCAAGGGTCTGCGCCAGGGCGCGCTGGCCGGACAGATGCCGCAACTCGAAGCACTGATGTTGCGGGTCGAGGCAGCGCGTGACCAGCGCCTTGCGCTGGCTGCCGCTGAGAAATCGCAGGCGTTGCACCGGTTCGCAGCCGTGTTCCTGCCGGAATATGCCCGGCGCAAGCAGCTGCGCGGCTGGCTCGACTTTGACGACCTGATCCTGAAGGCGCGGCAATTGCTGACCGATCCGAGCGTCGCGGCCTGGGTGCTTTACCGGCTCGACGGCGGCATCGATCATATCCTGGTGGACGAGGCGCAGGATACCAGCCCCGAACAATGGGACGTGATCGAAAAGCTGGCGCAGGAATTCACCAGCGGCGAAGGCGCGCGCTCGGGTGTCGAGCGCACCATTTTTGTTGTCGGTGACAAGAAACAGTCGATCTATTCCTTTCAGGGCGCCGACCCGGACGCGTTTGACCGCATGCAGGCCGAATTCGGGCGTAAGCTGCGCGATTCAGGCACTAACCTGGAAGATTTGACGCTTGAATTCTCGTTCCGCTCGTCCAGCGCGATCCTTGGACTGGTCGATCTGGTGTTCCGGGACCGGGCACAGGCCGGGTTCCGCAAAGAGGCATTGCACCGCGCCTTCAAGTCCGACCTGCCCGGGCGGGTCGATCTTTGGCCGCTGATCGACAAGGTAGAGGAAGAGGAAGACGGCGACTGGACCGACCCGGTGGACCGGCCCGGCGCGCGCCATCACGCGGTGATTCTGGCCGAGCAGGTCGCCGGGCAGATCCGCGAGATGATCGACCGGGGCGAAACCATCCCGATTGATGGCGCAACACCCGGTATGTTCGCGCGGCGACGGGTGCGGCCCGGCGATTTCCTGATCCTGGTTCAGCGCCGATCCGATCTGTTTGCCGAGATGATCCGCGCCTGCAAGGCGGCGGGCCTTCCCATCGCGGGGGCCGACCGGCTCAAGGTCGGGGCCGAACTGGCGGTCAAGGATCTTGCCGCCCTGCTCAACTTTCTGGCCACGCCCGAGGATGATCTGTCGCTGGCCACGGTGCTGAAATCGCCGCTGTTCGGGTGGAGCGAACAGCAACTCTTCGATCTGGCACATCGCCGGACGGACCGCTACCTGTGGGCGGCGCTCAGGGCGCGCCGGGCCGAGTTTCCCGAGACGCTCGAGATGCTCGACGACCTGCGCGGGCAGACCGACTTTCTGCGCCCCTATGACCTGATCGAGCGGATCCTGACCCGGCATGACGGGCGCCGCAAGCTGCTGGGCCGATTGGGCGCCGAGGCCGAGGACGGGATCAACGCCCTGCTCAGCCAGGCGCTGGCCTATGAACGCTCGGACATTCCCAGCCTGACCGGGTTCCTGGTCTGGATGCAGACTGACGATCTGGAGATCAAGCGCCAGATGACCGGGGTGGGCGACATGATCCGGGTGATGACGGTACATGGCTCCAAGGGGCTGGAGGCGCCCATCGTGATCCTGCCCGACACCGCCCAGCGCCGCGCGCCACGCGATGCCGAGATCATGTTGGCCGAGGGTACACCACTGTGGCGGGTCTCGCGCGACAGCTCTCCGGCGTTGCTCTCGACTGCGCGCGAGGCCGCGCAGACACGTGAGATGAACGAGCGGTTGCGGCTGTTGTATGTGGCCCTGACTCGGGCGGAAAAGTGGTTGATCGTGGCGGCGGCGGGTGATCTGGGCAGCGATGGCAACAGCTGGTACCAGGCGGTTTCGGACGCTATGGTCGAGGCCGGGGCGACCGGGGTCGCGGGTGATATCCTGAGGCTGGAGCATGGCGACTGGACCGGGCCACCATTGGTCGAGGAGAGCTCTGCGCCCGACATGACGGTCACACTGCCCGATTGGGTGGTCCGCCCTGCGCCCGATCCCGTATCCGCATCCAAAACCATTGCGCCCTCGGATCTGGGCGGCGCCAAGGCCCTGCCGGGAGAAGCCGGTCTGGACGAAGAAGCCGCCAAAGCGCGCGGCAGCGGGCTGCACCTGTTGCTGGAACATCTGCCCGGAACCGAACCGGCGACTTGGACCGATCACGCCTTGCGCCTGTTGCCAGGCCTTGATGCCCCCTTGCGCGAAGATTTGCTGAACGAGGCACGCGGCGTTCTCAGCGCCCCGGCGCTGGCCGAGATCTTTGCCCCCGGTACCCTGGCCGAGGTGCCGATTACGGCGCCGCTGGGGGCAAGGCGCTTGCACGGAGTGATCGACCGGTTGCTGATCGGTGATAGTGAAATCGGCGTCGTCGACTTCAAAAGCAACGCGGTGGTGCCAGACGGGCCCGAAGCCTGCCCCGAAGGGCTGTTGCGGCAGATGGGCGCCTATGCGCATGCGCTGGAACAGGTCTATCCCGGCCGCACCATCCGCACCGGCATCCTTTGGACTCGCACCGCACAGATCATGTGGCTGCCTCACGATCTTGTGGCCGCTGCCCTGGGTCGCATCCAGATATCTTGACCTCCCCCCATCGGGAACCTACCTTTCCGGCCCAAGCGCATCCCTTTTTGGAGACAGACCATGTCCACCGTAGCCGTCACCGACGCAACCTTCGACGCCGAAGTCAAGAATTCGGACATCCCCGTAGTGGTGGATTTCTGGGCCGAATGGTGCGGCCCCTGCAAACAGATCGGCCCCGCCCTGGAAGAGTTGGCAACCGAATATGCCGGCAAGGTGAAGATCGCCAAAGTCGATGTGGACAGCAATCCCAATGCCGCCGCCGCGATGGGCGTTCGGGGTATTCCGGCCCTGTTCATCTTCAAGGACGGTCAGGTTGTGTCGAACCGCGCTGGTGCGGCGCCCAAGGCGGCACTGCAGAACTGGATCGACAGCTCGATCTGAGGCCGGTTTCACGGTATGAACCAAGAGGCGCCCCGTATCGGGCGCCTCTTTTTCGTTCCAATTCCGGGCGATGGCAGGAGAGGCAGAATGGCTAAGACGCGCGTATTGGTGGAATTCGGCATGGGCACGTCGCTCAGGCGCGAGGATAATACGGAGGCGGCGCTGCGCGCTCTCAAGGACGCGCTGTGGCACAACTCGGTCAACATGGCCGAGTTGTTCGGCTTTCCGAAAGAGGCGATGATCGTCGATGCAGAAATCGGCGTACAGCGACCTGAGGCCGTGGATACGGCCGCGCTTGCCGCCATCTTTCCCTATGGCCAGCCCAATATCACGGTCCGGCAAGGCGGGCTGGATATCGACAAGCCGCAGGGCGGCGGACGCACGGTCATCGCCAATGCGGCGGTGGTCGTTTCCTTTGACATGGAGGCGGCGGGATGAGCGATCATCGGATGATCCTTGAGATGGGCACCGGCAATGATCTCTATGGCCAGGACTATACCAAGGCGGCGCGGCGGGCGGTTCAGGACGCTCTGCACCATTCCTCGATCACGCTGATTTCGAAACTGGGGATCGATCACGGACAGATGCGGGTGCAGGTGACCATCGGTGTGCAGAGACCTGATCAGGTCGATTGCGAGGCCGTCGCCGCCGAACTGCAGCGCGGAGCTGCCACTTTGCGCGCGGTGCTGGGCGGGCTGGACGTGGCGGACCCGGATACCGGAACCCACCATGTCGTGGCAACTGCCGCGATCGAGGCGTTCCTGCCCTCCCTTGCGGGCAAATATCAGCTGATGCGGCACGATCCGGCCTGAGCGACCCTCAACCGGGCGTGAACAGGAGGAACAGCGCAAAGGGGCTTGCGCGAATCCTTTATTTCGATAAAACGCGAAATATGGAAATAACGATTCCCCTCCGCCTGTCCACCCTTGGGCATCCGCAACGGCTGGCCGTATTCCGCCTGCTGATGCGCCGCTATCCGGGACGCGTCGCCGCTGGTGAAATCGGCGCCGCACTGGATGTGAAGCCCAGCACATTATCGTCATATCTTTCTGCTTTGGTGCAGGTGGGGCTGGTGACCCAGACCCGCGAGGGCACTTCGCTGCTTTACCAGGTGGATATGGACGGGATGCGTGAGACGATGAACGCGCTGTTCCTGGATTGCTGCCGGGGTCGCCCTGAATTGTGCGCGCCAACCGATTTCTCTCCTCTTGCGACGAGCCCACTCATGACCCACCCGACATACAATGTCCTGTTCATCTGCACCGGCAACTCCGCCCGCTCGATCTTTGCCGAGACCCTGCTGCGGGACGAAGGCGGTGACCGGTTCAACGTCTTTTCCGCAGGGACCAGGCCCTATTCCGAGCTGAACTCTCACGCGGTCGAGGTGCTGCGCGCCAAGGGTCATGACGTGACCGGATTGCGCGCCAAGAACATTGCCGAGTTCACCACCCCCGAGGCGCCAAAGTTCGATTTCGTCTTTACCGTCTGCGACCGCGCCGCAAACGAGGAATGCCCGGCCTGGCAGGGACAACCGATCTCGGCCCATTGGGGCATGCCTGACCCGGTCAAGGCCGAGGGCAATGACGCGCAGAAAAGCCTCGCCTTTCAGCAGGTCTATGGCACGCTGAAGAACCGCATTCAGGCCTTTGCCAACCTGCCTTTCGAGCAGCTTGACCGGATTTCCCTGCAACGCGCTGTCGATGATCTGAGCCGAGAGGCCTGACACAATCCGATCCGTTTTTTCAAAGGAATTATCATGACCGTTTACGCACTGAATGGACTTGGCCGTATGGGCAAGCTGGCCCTGAAACCGCTGCTGGAGCGCGGCGCAGAAATCGCCTGGATCAACGATGCGGTGGGCAGCCCCGAGATGTTCGCGCATCTGCTGGAATTCGACACGGTACATGGGCGCTGGCAGGCCGAATTCGGCTGGGATGACCAGTCGATCACCATCGACGGCACCCGCATTCCGGTCCACACCAGCCGCCGGATCGAGGACCTGCCGCTGAATGGGGTGGATGTGGTGATCGACTGTACGGGCGTCTTCAAGACCGAAGCGAAACTGGCCCCCTATTTCGATGCGGGCGTCAAAAAGGCGGTGGTCTCGGCCCCGGTCAAGGACGGCGATGCGGCAAACATCGTCTATGGCGTGAACCACGATATCTATGAGCCCGCGCGCCACCGGATCGTCACCGCCGCCAGCTGTACCACCAATTGCCTGGCGCCGGTGGTCAAGGTCCTGCACGAGGGGATCGGGATCAGGCACGGCTCGATCACCACGATCCACGATGTCACCAATACCCAGACCATCGTCGACCGCCCCGCCAAGGACCTGCGCCGGGCACGCTCGGCACTGAATTCGCTGATCCCCACCACCACCGGCAGCGCCACCGCGATCACGCTGATCTATCCCGAACTCAAGGGGAAGCTGAACGGCCATGCGGTGCGGGTGCCCTTGCTGAATGCCTCGATCACCGATTGCGTGTTCGAAGTCGCCCGCGAGACCAGCGCCGAAGAAGTCAACGCGCTGTTCAAGGCCGCCGCCGAGGGGCCGCTGAACGGAATCTTGGGATATGAAGAGCGGCCACTGGTCTCGGCCGATTATACAAACGATCCGCGCTCTTCGATCGTGGATGCGCCTTCGACCATGGTGGTGAATGGCACCCAGGTCAAAATCTATGCCTGGTATGACAACGAGATGGGCTATGCCCACCGATTGGTCGATGTGGCCTGCATGGTGGGTGACAGCCTGTGACCCGGGCCCCGTCCGAGCGCGGCGGGCTGTCGGCCTATTTCGCCGTCACCGCCGCCTATTGGGCCTTTATGCTGACCGATGGCGCCCTGCGCATGCTGGTGCTGCTTCATTTCCACATGATGGGCTTCAGCCCGGTGCAACTGGCCTATCTGTTTGTGCTCTACGAGGTCGCGGGCATGGTCACCAACCTGTCAGCGGGCTGGATCGCCGCCCGGTTCGGGCTGGCGGCCACGCTCTATGCCGGGCTGGCGCTTCAGGTGGGCGCGCTGGTGGCCTTGTCGCAACTGGATCCGGGCTGGCAGATCACCACCTCGGTTGCCTTTGTCATGGTCGTGCAGGGCCTGTCAGGCGTGGCAAAGGACCTGGCCAAGATGTCCTCGAAATCGGCGGTCAAGCTGCTGGCCCCGAAAGAGGGTGACGGGCTGTTTCGCTGGGTCGCAGTGCTGACAGGCTCAAAGAACGCGGTCAAAGGCGTGGGGTTCCTTCTGGGCGCCGTGCTGCTTGGGTTCGCCGGATTCACTGCTGCAACACTGGGCATGGCGGCCATTCTGGCGGTGATCCTGCTGGCGGTGCTGATCGCTATGCCCCCCGGCCTGCCCAAGGGCCGCAAGGGCGCCAAGTTTTCCGAGGTCTTCTCCAAATCCGCCAATATCAACTGGCTCTCGGCGGCGCGGGTGTTTCTGTTCGGCGCCCGCGACGTGTGGTTCGTGGTCGGCATCCCGGTCTATTTCTATGCCGTCCTGTCCGATGGCAGCGAGGCGGGCAACCGCGCCGCGTTTTTCATCATCGGCGGGTTCATGGCAGGGTGGATCGTGTTCTACGGCGCGATTCAGGCCTCGGCCCCGCGCCTGCTGCGCGCCGCATCGCGGGGCGAGGGTGATCTGATCGCTGCAGCCCGCAACTGGGCCGCGTGGCTGGCCCTCGTTCCGGCACTTCTGACGGGCGCGACCTTGATGGCCGGCGGGCCACAGCCCTGGCTGACGGTGGTTCTGGTATCGGGCCTGCTGGTGTTTGGTGCGCTTTTCGCCGTCAATTCCTCGCTGCATTCCTACCTGATCCTCGCCTTTTCCAAGGACGAGCGGGTCACCATGGATGTGGGATTCTACTACATGGCAAATGCGGCGGGGCGGCTGTTGGGTACACTGCTGTCCGGGCTGACCTATCAGCTGGGCGGGGTACCCGCCTGTCTGGGAACCGCAGCGGTGATGGTGGCGCTCAGCGCGCTGGCCGCCGGCCGGTTGCACACTGAACCGGCCCATAGCAGTACATGAACGATAGCCCGGAATAGAAAAAGCCGCCCGAAACACGAGCGGCCATTCTAAAGTCGATCCGTGGGGAATGGATCAGATCTTGGCGATGTCGGCACGGGTCAGGCCAATGTCGTCCAACTGGGCGTCGGTCAGAACCGACAGCGCCTTGCGGGTGCGGCGCGAGTCGTTCCAGGATGCCACGGCCTCTTTCGCCGAGTAGAAGAAATCCACCACGCGGAGAACGGTGACTGCTCCGAGCGGCGCTGTGGTGCTGGTGGTATATGCCATTTGCGCGTTCCTTTGAATGAAACAGCCGACCCTGCGTCGGTTGTGAGGCTCATCTAGGGGATGGGTCCGAGTCTTACAAATGCCCGCTCGACAGCCCCGAAATGCAATCCGTGCATAACTTCTAGGCAGTATGCATAGCTTGCCCTTGCGCCCGCCACGGCCCATATACGGGCTCAACACAGGATGGAGGCAATCATGGCAGACGATCAATTCCCGGGCTGGCACGGCACCACGATCATCGGCGTCAAGAAAGGCGGCGAAGTGGTGATCGCGGGCGACGGTCAGGTCAGTCTGGGCCAGACCGTGATCAAGGGTACCGCCCGCAAGGTGCGGCGCCTGTCGCCGGGTGGCTATCACGTGGTCGCGGGGTTTGCCGGATCGACGGCGGATGCCTTTACCCTGCTCGAACGGCTGGAGGCCAAGCTGGAGGCGACCCCCGGGCAACTGGCCCGTGCCTCGGTCGAGCTGGCCAAGGATTGGCGCACCGACAAGTACCTGCAAAAGCTCGAGGCGATGCTGATCGTCAGCGACGGGCAAGACATGTTCGTGATCACTGGCGCAGGTGACGTGCTGGAGCCTGAGCATGACGTGGCCGCCATCGGGTCGGGCGGGAATTTCGCGCTGGCCGCCGCGCGGGCGATGATGGACAGCGACAAGAACGCCGAACAGGTGGCCCGCGCCGCCATGGCGATTGCCGCTGATATCTGCGTTTATACCAATGGCAACCTGACGGTTGAGACAATCTCTAAATAAGTGAGGCCGCGTCAAAGACGCGGCCTCGCGGGCGGAGAGAGTGAGTGGTGGCGCCCGTTAGTGAATCTTGGCAACGCCCAGCGGCACACCGGCGACGTCGCACCAGATGTAGACCTCGTTATAGGCGGAAACATCCCAGGTCGGCGGCACCGCATAACGCTGCTTTCCGGTCAGCGACAGCAGCGCACCCAGCTTGGTGTCCGGATCGTAGTGGCCGTCCTTGCCAAATGCGACGCGCGGATCCGGTCCGCCATCGAGAGAGAAATCGTCACCCAGTTCGACCACATAGCGTTCGCCGTCTTTCACCAGCTTCACCGAGCCGGAGGTGACATGGTTGGAACGGCCTTCGAACTGACCCTTGGCCCCGCCCGCAAAGGCGGCGGCGCCGGATGCGAGCGCTACGGCAGTTCCCGCGGCGGTGAGAAACAAAGAACGACGGGTGATCATGAGTGGTGAATTCCCTTGATTGGACTTAGCGTCTGATGCGCAAGACGAGAAATAAACCGGCGCCCGGTAGGCGGAAAGGTACCCTCACGCATAGCTGAAAGCACGTGTCCTGCGGTGAACGTCGCGTGACCGGCTTGTGTTTTCGGCCCCCATGCTTAGGTTCCGAGGCGACACAACGAGATTGAGAGCACATGACCGACCTGACCCCGCGCGAGATCGTCTCGGAGCTTGACCGTTTCATCATCGGACAGAAGGACGCCAAGCGCGCTGTTGCCGTGGCGCTGCGCAACCGCTGGCGGCGCAAGCAGCTGGCTGACGACCTGCGCGACGAGGTGTACCCGAAGAACATCCTGATGATCGGCCCCACTGGCGTGGGCAAGACCGAGATCAGCCGCCGCCTGGCGAAACTCGCGCGCGCACCTTTCATCAAGGTCGAGGCAACCAAGTTCACCGAGGTCGGCTATGTCGGGCGCGATGTGGAACAGATCATCCGTGACCTGGCCGATGCGGCCATCGTGCAAACCCGCGAATATATGCGGGACGAGGTGCGCGCCCGCGCTCACAAGGCGGCCGAGGATCGGGTGATCACCGCCATCGCCGGTGAGGACGCCCGCGAGGGTACGCGCGAGATGTTCCGCAAGAAGCTAAAGTCAGGCGAGCTGGACGACACCGTGATCGAGCTTGAGGTCGCCGACGGTTCGAACCCGATGTCGATGTTCGAAATCCCGGGCCAGCCCGGCGGCAATATGGGGATGATGAATCTGGGCGACCTGTTCGGCAAGGCCTTTGCCGGACGCACCACTCGCAAGAAACTGCGCGTCGCCGACAGCTATGAAATTCTGATCGGGGAAGAGGCCGACAAGCTACTGGATGACGAGTTGGTCAACAAGACCGCGCTGGAAGCGGTCGAGCAGAACGGCATCGTGTTCCTGGACGAAATCGACAAGGTCTGCGCCCGCTCGGACGCGCGCGGCGCGGATGTCAGCCGCGAGGGGGTGCAGCGTGACCTGCTGCCGCTGATCGAGGGCACAACTGTCAGCACCAAATACGGGCCGATCAAGACCGACCATATCCTGTTCATCGCCAGCGGCGCCTTTCACATTGCCAAACCCAGCGACCTGCTGCCCGAATTGCAGGGGCGGCTGCCAATCCGGGTGGAGCTGCGCGCGCTGACCGAAGAGGATTTCGTACGCATCCTGACCGAGACCGACAATGCGCTGACCCGGCAATATACCGCGCTGATGGGTACCGAAAAGGTGACCGTCGCCTTTACCCCCGACGGTATCGCGGCGCTGGCCCGCATCGCCGCCGAGGTGAACCAGAGCGTCGAGAATATTGGCGCGCGGCGCCTTTATACGGTGATGGAACGCGTATTCGAGGAACTCTCCTTTACCGCGCCCGACCGTTCGGGCGAGGCGGTGACGGTGGACGCAGGGTTTGTCGATACGAATCTTGGAGAGCTGACACGTTCGACCGACCTGAGCCGGTACGTTCTGTAGCGGACAGGTCTTCGCCGGAACGAGGATCTGAGATGCGGTTTCGGGTTGCAATCATTCTGGGTGTGGCGCTGTTGTCGGGCTGTACCGACCGCAGCTATACGCCGATCACGCCCGAGGCGCTGGCGGTGGGCAGCCCCGCCACCATCTTTGCCGCGACCACCCGGGTGCAAAAGGGCGACGGCTCCTTTGGTCCGGACCGCGCCGAAAACCTGAGCCTGCTGGAACTGACCGTCTCGATCCCGCCCGACCGCCGACCCGGGCGGCTCGATTTCGGCTATGGCCGGGCCAACCCGGAAAAACAGTTCATCCTGGCGGGCCAGACGGTGTTCGACGGCCCCGAGGTGTTTCGCACCCGCTTAAAGCAAGAACTTGCGCGGCAACCGGCAGGAGAGCGCGAGCTGACGCTGTTCGTGCACGGTTTCAACTCGACCCAGACCGAAACCGCTTATCGGGCGGCCCAGCTGGCCCATGACATCGACATGTCCGGGTCACTGATGGTCTATTCCTGGCCCAGCAAGGGGCATGCACTGGGCTACGCCTATGACGCGGACAGCACGGTGTTTGCCCGCGACGGGCTGGAGACCGTGCTGCGCCAGCTGGGCGAACAGCGGATAGACCGGATCTCGGTTGTCGCCCATTCGATGGGCTCTTTCCTATTGATGGAGGCGTTGCGCCAGATCGAGATCGCCACTCCGGGCTGGTCCGCGCGTCATCTGGACGGGGTCATACTGATCTCGCCCGACTTGGATCTCGACGTGTTCCGCAGCCAGATGCGCAGGATCAAAACCGTGCCACAGCCCTTTGTTGTGATGGCTTCGGAAAAGGACAATGTGCTGAATTTGTCGCGACAACTGCGCGGCAAGCAAAGCAGCGAACGGCTGGGTCAGATCGGCTCGGCGGCGCTGATCACCGATCTGCCGGTCGCGGTAATCGATACTAGCCAGTTCTCGGACGAGGCTGAATCGGGCCATTTCGTCGCCGCCACCTCGCCCACGCTGCTGGCAATGATCGCCGAAGCACGCAACATGACGGAACTGTTCGAGGCAGGAAATGTGCCGCTGGAGCGCGCTTTTCCCGGCATCATCACCTATGCGCGTGACAACCTTGACGTGGTGATGGAAAACAACGACCGCTAACTTCGGCTGCGCCGGAGATAGACGTAATAGGCACCTTCGCCGCCGTGGCTGATATGGGCGGGTGTCACCTGGAGCACCGCCTGCGCCAATGGAGGTAGCGACAGCCATTGCGGCACCTGATGGCGCAGCACCCCACGCGGGGTGGGGATGGGTCCCGGCTCGTCGCGAAACTTGCCCTTGCCGGTCACCACCAGTACCAGCCGTTTGCCCTGGGCCTGGGCGCTCAGGATAAAGCGGGTCAGGGCAGGGTGGGCGGTATCGACGCGCATACCGTGCAGGTCGAGTTTTCCCTCGGGTTTCAGCTTGCCCCGGCGCATCCGGGTATAAGCCTTGGGATCCATCTGCACCGGCGTCCGCGACAACCGGTCTGTGACCGAGGGTGTCAGCACATGGCGTGCGGATTTGACGCGCGCCGATTGACCTAGCTCGAAAGGTTCCAGCGACATCGGCAGCGGTTTGGTCGGTTTCGGTTTGGGCAGCGTCTGCGGGTGCACCCCGTCGACACGTTCCGGGTGCAGCCGGTCGGCCTGCCGGACGACCTTGCGCCAGAGGTCGATTTCATCCCGTGTCAGCTTTCTCCGGGTCATCAGTACCCATCCGGCAACAGTGCATAGGCGCGCTGGATCGGCAACAGAACCACCATGCGACCCGGATCGCGCAGCGTACCCGCCGCCTGTCCTGCCGCATCGCCAGTGCCAAAGAAGATATCGGCCCGCTGCGCCCCCTTGATGGCCGATCCGGTATCCTGCGCGATCATCAGTCGCCGCATCAGCCCGGCGCCGTTCTTTTCGACCCAGACCGGCGCACCTAGCGGCGTATAGGCGGGATCGACCGCGATCGAGCGCAGCGGCGTCACCGACCGGTTCATCGCCCCCACTGGCCCCAGATCCGAAGGCAGGTGCTTCAACTCGCGAAAGAAAACATAAGACGGGTTGTGATAGAGCAGCTCGGTCCCGGCGTCGGGGTTTCGCCGGACCCAGTTCTTGATCACCTGGGCGCTCACCTGATGGGCGGAATAGATGCCGCGCCGTACCAGTTCGACCCCGATCGACCGATAGGGATGCCCGTTCGCGCCGCCATATCCCAGCCGCACGGTTTGCCCATCCGGCAGGCGAATGCGGCCTGACCCCTGAATTTGCAGAAAGAACAGCTCGACCGGGTCATCGACCCAGGCAATCTCGAGTCCGCGATTGTCCATTACTCCGCTGGTCAGTATCTGGCGCCGATCCAGCCATGGATTGCTGGCGCGCGCCTCGGGCGGCATCTTGTAAACCGGATACCGATAGCGGGACGAAGGGAACCGGGCGCCCTCAAGTTCAGGTTCGAAATACCCGGTGAACAACGCATCCTGGCCATCCTCGATAAGAACGGGACGAAACAGCAGTTCAAAAAAACCACGCGCGGTCTCGTGCGTTGCCTCGCGCGCCATGGCGCACAGGCTGCGCCAATCGGGGTCATTGAACTGGTCGCAGGTGTTCAGAAAGGTGGTGAGCGCGGCAGCGTGATCGTCTTCTGCCCAGCCGTCCAGCTGGTCAAAGGAGAGAACGGTATGCGTAATCTCTGCCGCTCCGGCCGAGGCGGTCATAATGGCACCTGCCAGAACAGCCGACCGGAGCGCGCCAATCATGCGTCCGTAGCGACAAGCAGCCAGTTCGGATCATCGGTGCCCATGACGCGGGCAAAGGTCCAGACGTCCTTTTGCCGTTTAACCGTCGTGGGGCTACCTTCGACCACATCGCCGCCGCGATCACGGACAACCGAGGTCAGTTCGCCCACGAAACGCATGGTGATTTCGGCCCGGTTGCCGTCCTTATCGAAATGCACGTCCTGAATTGCGGTTTCCCGCACACCGACGAATTCCGCCTCGATCGTAAGACCCTGATCCTCGCGCGCTGCAACGACGCCGACAAAGGTTTCAAAGACGTCTTCGGCCAGAAACGGCTCGATCTCATCCAGGTTGCCACGCTCGAACCCCATTACGATCATCTCGTAGGCGCCGCGCGCACCCTGCACGAATTCACTGACCGAAAAAGCCGGTTCAATCCGTTTCATCGCCGCCAACGCCTGGGCTTGCGGGCTTTCCTCGGGAACATGGTCGGTGATGTCACGGTCGGGGCCGCCTTCGATCACCTCAAAATCGCGCCGCGCGCGGTTTTCCGGTTGCTTCGGCACCGGCGGTTTTTCGAACCCTTCACGGGTTCCAAGCACGCTTTTCAGGCGCAGAATCAGGAAAATGGCAATGCCGGCCAGCACAAGAAGCTGGATCAGGGGAGAGTTCATTATGTCCTCGGTCTCGGGCCAGAAACTTTGTAACCTGGGCTTAGAACCACTATGTAGGCAACGGTTGGGGGCAAGTCCACCATTGACCATAGGCGAAAGGACGCGCTGCATGTATCTGTTTCTGGCCTTCCTGCTGGTTCCGATCATCGAGATCGCCCTGTTCATACAAGTTGGCGGGTCGATCGGGCTGTTGCCGACCCTTGCCATCGTGGTGTTGACTGCGGTGCTGGGAACATGGCTGGTCCGGACCCAGGGTCGCATGGCGCTGGGCCAATTGAACCGTGCTTTCAATCAGTTGGACGACCCGACAGAGCCGCTGGCACATGGGGCGATGATTCTGTTTTCCGGTGCATTACTGTTGACGCCGGGGTTTTTCACCGATGCGTTGGGATTTGCGCTGCTGGTTCCGGCGGTGCGGGTCGCGGTCTATCGCTATCTGCGCGCGCGCGTTCAGGTCGCCAGCTTTCAGATGGGGCCGGGACCGGGAATGAGCCAGTCACATCATGACACCGGCGACGTGATCGACGGCGAATGGGAAGAGGTGCGTCCTCACCGTGAACAAGGCGCTGGCCCGTCCGGCTGGGTCGAGGGACCGGACCGGCATTGAGCCGGTCGCGCCAAGCTGTTAAGCAGTGGCGAATTTGTAAAGCCGGAGGATTTCATGGCCGAGACCGACGCCGCCGCTGCCCAGCAGCCGCCCCAGATCCAGATGCGTGTATTGGGTCAGTTCATTCGTGACATGTCGTTTGAAAACGTCATGGCACAGCGCGGCGCCTCGGGCGACGTGCAACCCGACGTAAATGTCCAGGTCAATCTGGATGCCAAGAAGCGCAGCACCGACAATCAGTACGAGGTTGCGATCAAGCTGAACATCACGTCCAAGGCCAAAGGCATGGACGATGTGCTGTTCGTGTTCGAGATCGACTATTGCGGTATCTTCCATGTCGAGGGCGTGCCGAACGAGCAGTTGCATCCGTTCCTGCTGATCGAATGCCCGCGGATGCTGTTCCCGTTCCTGCGCCGCATCGTCAGCGATATCACTCGCGACGGTGGCTATCCGCCGCTGAACCTCGACAATATCGACTTCATGGCGCTGTACCGCTCGGAGCTGGCCCGCCAGCAAGCAGCCGCGCAGGCCGAACAAAAGGCCGACGCCTGATCCGGAACGCGCGCCTGACTTGGGTCAGGCGCGTTTCCACACCGCATTTTCCCCCAGTTTCTCGACAAACTCGGCATGCGCCGCGCGCTCTGCCTCGGTGATGCGGGCGGGCAGGGGGGTTGGCCTTGGCGAGGGGCGCCAGGCGGTCTCTGCACCGGTGCCACCGCTGCTTGCCACAGTCGACAGTCCGAAATCGGGCTGCTTGCCGCCAATCAGCTCCAGATAGACCTCGGCCAATATCTCGGCATCCAGCAGTGCGCCGTGCAACACACGGTTCGAGTTGTCGATACCGAACCGGCGGCACAGAGCGTCCAGCGTGGCGGGCGAACCCGGAAATTTGCGCCGCGCCATGCCCAGCGTGTCGATGGCCCGATCGAACGGAATCTCGGGCAGGCCCATCCAGCGCAGTTCGGCATTCAGGAACTTCATGTCGAAGGACGCGTTGTGGATGACCAAATGGGAATCCGCCACGAAATCGCGAAACGCCTGACCAACCTTGGCAAAGACCGGCTTGTCCCGCAGGGTCACTTGGCCCGGTTCGGGCTGTTGCGGCGGCTCCAGGATGTCGGGTCCGATCCCGTGCACGCCAAATGCCTCGGCGGGCATCATCCGTTCGGGATTGATATACTGGTGATAAGTGTTGCCAGTGGCGATGTGGTTCCACAGTTCGACCGCGCCAATCTCGACAATACGATCGCCGGTTTCAGGGTCAAAGCCGGTGGTTTCGGTGTCGAGTACGATCTCACGCATGGCTGTTCCCCGCCCGTATCTGCCTGACGATATCCTGCACCTGCGCGCGGGCATGGTCCAGTGTGTCGGTCACGATCACAAAATCGGACCGCGCACATTTTTCTTCGTTCGGCATCTGTTGTGCCCGTATCTGTTCGAACTGCGCCTCGGTCATGGTGCCGCGCGCCATCACACGCGCCTTTTGCTCCTCGGGCGGGATCGAGACACAGGCGACCGCGTCCATCGCAGCCTCACCCCCGGTTTCGAACAGAAGCGGAATGTCAAAAACAAGGATATCCGCCGTTGTGCTATCACGAAACCGGGCGCGGTCGTCGGCCACCAACGGATGCACGATGGCCTCGATCCTTTTCAACGCCTGCGGATCCTGGGCGATGATGTGTTTCAGCGCCGGGCGGGAGACCGCATCGTCAACCACCGCCTCGGGAAAGGCCGCGCGCATCGGCGCAACGGCCGCGCCGCCCCTGGAATAGAGGCTGTGCACTGCCGCATCCGCGTCCCACAGTGCGCAACCTTCGTCCACGAACATCTGCGCCGTGGTGGATTTGCCCATGCCGATGGAGCCGGTAAGGCCAAGTCGAAATGTCATCTGAGCGCGGCCGCCCGTGTGGCCGCATCGACAACCGGTCGTTCGCCGAACCAGCGCTCGAATCCCGGCACCGCCTGATGCAACAGCATGCCCAACCCGTCGACCGTGGTGCATCCCATTTCTTCGGCCTCGGCCAGAAGACGGGTCTTGAGCGGCGCATAGACCAGATCGGTCACCACAGCATCCGCGCGCAACCCGTCCAGTGGCACCCGCAGCTCAGGCTTTCCGATCATCCCTAGAGACGTTGTGTTCACCACCAGGCGTGCGTCCTCGACCACGTTGCCGGCCTGAACCCAGTCCGCCACTGTGACCCGCTGGCCGAAATCATCCTTGAGCTTGTCGGCGCGCACGCGGGTCCGGTTGGTGACGATCACCTCGGGCACGCCGGCCTCGGCCAGGGCCGAGATCACCGCCCGTGCGGCACCGCCCGCGCCGAACACCACCGCGGGCCCTGATTTCGGGTCCCAGTCGGGGGCCCCGGCGCGCAGGTTCTCCATAAACCCATAGCCATCGGTGTTGTCGGCAAGGATCCGCCCGTCTTCGCGAAAGATCAGCGTATTGACCGCGCCGATCAGCGTGGCGCGGTCGGTGATCTGATCGGCAACCGCCATCACCGCCTCCTTATGCGGAATGGTGATGTTGACACCCACGAACCCGGCCTTGGGCAGGGTACGCAGCACCTGCGCCAGATCCGACGGCGCTACATCCATCGGGATGTAATGGCCATTGATGCCATAGGTCTTGAGCCAGTGGCCATGCAACCGGGGAGATTTCGAATGCGAAATCGGGTGGCCGATCACGCCAGCCAGCGGAATCCGGTTCTCGGTCATGTGTCAATCACTCCGCGCAACGCCAGAAAATTGAGCAGTTCCAACAGGGGCATACCCAAAACGTTAAAGTGGTCCCCGTCAATGGCTGAGAACAGGCGTACGCCCTCTTCCTCAAGCTTGTAGCCGCCGACGGCGTGGCGGATGCTGTCCCAGTTGCGCGTCACATAGCCGGTCAGATAGTTGTCGGACAGGACCCGCATCCTTAGCCGGACCTGCCCCACATGGCGCCAGACGGGTTGCCCGTTTTCGTAGATCACCGCCGCTGACAGCAGCATGTGCCGCTGACCGCTCATCTGTTGCAACTCGGCCAGAGCGGTCTCGGGGCTGTCGGGTTTCGACAACAGCCTGCCCTGGAAATCGAGCACCTGATCACATCCCAACACCATGGCGCCGGGATGCTTGTCGCTGATCTTGCGCGCCTTCATCTCGGCCAGGGCGTCGGCGATATCGCGCGGCGGTGCACCCTCGGCCAGCAGGGCTGCCTTTACCGATTCTTCATCGACGCGCGGTACATCCTTGGTAAAGGGGACGGCCGCGTTTTCCAGCAACTGGGCCCGGATGGTCGAACCGGATGCCAGGATGAGGGGGACAGTCATGTGGAAAACCCCGTGGGAAATCTGGTGATCGCTCTGGTACGGTTTTTCATGCTTTTCGGCTTGACGTGCAAGCCCGGGGAAAATGCAGAAATCTCACCCGAGTCGCCCGGGCTCCATCCAGTATGGACAAGGATAACCCTGGCTTGCGGGATAACCTTGGCTATACGCGCAGCTCCCCAGTATCTACCCGAATTTGTTCCTCTATGAGAAGTTTCTTAAGTATCTGTTTTTAAAGGATATAGGCAAAATTTTCCACAGGATCGCGGAACAAGGTAAAAACTTCCTCACATTGGGGAAAACCGCTAGGAGAGAACATTTATCCACGAAAACAGGCCAGCCTACAAAACCATCAATCTTTCTTCTTTTCTTTTTTATTATTAGATACGAGGCCAAGACCCCGAAGAGAGACATGATGACCGACCTGCTGTTCACCTTGTACCCATGGGTCAAATCCCTACACATCATGGCCGTGATCAGCTGGATGGCCGGTCTGTTCTATCTGCCCCGGCTCTTTGTCTATCACGTCGAAAAGGCTGAGAAGGTGCAGGAGGCACCGGCGATCTTCCACGAGATGGAAGAGAAGCTGATCCGCGTGATCATGCGCCCGGCGATGATCGTGTCCTGGGTCTGTGGTCTGATCATGGTTCTGACGCCCGGAATCGTCGACTGGGGCGAGGTCTGGCCCTGGACCAAGGGTGCGTCCGTCATTGCGATGACCTGGTTCCACGGATGGCTCAACGCGCGCCGTCGCGCGTTCCTGTCAGGGCAAAACCGATTGACCGGGCGCCAGTACCGGATGATGAACGAGGTGCCGACACTGCTGATGGTGGTGATCGTGCTGTCGGTGATCGTGAAATTCTGATCCCCCTTTGACTCTGCCTGCCAGCGCGCTTATCTAGGGGTCAACGCGCCCGTCCGGGCATCCGTGTCTCCTGTTCACATATTCCGTTCTAGCGCCGCCACAGGGCGGCAGAGGGTCCGTATACGATGACGATCGAATCCCTGAATCTTGCCGATCTCAAGGCAAAGAGCCCCAAGGACCTGCTGTCCATGGCCGAGGAACTGGAGATCGAAAACGCCTCGACCATGCGCAAGGGCGAGATGATGTTCCAGATTCTGCGCGAGCGCGCGGATGAGGGATGGACCATCGGCGGCGATGGCGTGCTTGAGGTGCTACAGGACGGCTTTGGGTTCCTGCGCTCTCCCGAGGCGAACTATCTGCCGGGTCCCGATGACATCTATGTCTCGCCCGACATGATCCGCCAGTATTCCTTGCGTACCGGTGACACGGTCGAGGGTGAGATCAAGGCGCCTGACGACAACGAGCGCTATTTTGCACTGACCAATGTCACCAAGATCAATTTCGAAGATCCCGAAAAGGCGCGGCACAAGATCGCGTTCGACAACCTGACGCCGCTTTACCCGGATGAGCGGCTGAAGATGGAGATTGAGGATCCGACCATCAAGGACCGCTCGGCCCGGGTGATCGACCTGGTCGCGCCGATCGGCAAGGGGCAGCGTTCGCTGATCGTGGCGCCGCCGCGGACAGGTAAGACCGTGATCCTGCAAAACATCGCCCACTCGATCGAGAAGAACCATCCGGAGTGCTATCTGATCGTTCTGCTGATCGACGAACGCCCCGAAGAAGTCACCGACATGCAGCGTTCGGTCAAGGGCGAGGTGGTGTCCTCGACCTTTGACGAACCGGCCGCGCGTCACGTGGCGGTGTCGGAAATGGTGATCGAAAAGGCCAAGCGTCTGGTCGAACATAAACGAGATGTTGTTATCCTCCTCGACTCGATCACAAGACTTGGTAGGGCCTTTAACACCGTTGTGCCGTCCTCGGGTAAGGTTCTGACTGGTGGTGTGGATGCAAACGCGCTGCAACGGCCCAAGCGGTTCTTTGGTGCGGCCCGGAATATCGAAGAGGGCGGCTCGCTGACCATCATCGCAACCGCGCTGATCGATACCGGCAGCCGGATGGACGAAGTAATCTTTGAAGAGTTCAAGGGTACCGGTAACTCCGAACTGGTGCTGGATCGGAAAATCGCCGACAAGCGGGTATTCCCGGCTATCGACATCCTGAAATCCGGCACCCGGAAAGAGGATCTGTTGGTTGACAAGAGTGATCTGCAAAAGACTTTTGTCCTGCGGCGGATCCTCAATCCTATGGGCACAACAGATGCGATCGAGTTCCTGCTGTCTAAGCTGAAACAGACCAAGACAAACGGCGAATTCTTCGATTCGATGAATACCTGATCCGGTATCCCAGCAACGCGAGGGCAAGGATATGGACACTATTTTTGCCTTGGCCACGGCGCAGGGCAAGGCGGGTGTTGCAGTCATCCGCCTGTCGGGTCCGCGCGCCTATCAGACCGCCTGCCTGCTGGCGGGGTCCGACCTGCCGTCGCGGGGCCTGTCTGTCCGGCAGCTTAAGGATTCGCAGGGCGCCCGCCTGGATGATGGTGTGGTGCTGACCTTTGCCGCACCTGCCAGTTTCACCGGCGAGGATGTCGCCGAATTCCAAATCCACGGTAGCCTTGCAACAACGGAAGCTGTCTTGCGATGCCTTGGTGACCAGGACGGTTTGCGCTTGGCTGAGCCCGGAGAATTCACCCGTCGTGCGCTGGAAAACGGCAAGATGACCTTGCCGCAGGTCGAAGGGCTTGCCGATCTTATTGATGCTGAAACCGAGGCGCAGCGCAAACAGGCACAGGCGATCTTGTCAGGAGCCTTGGGTCAGCTGGCAGAGAGTTGGCGCGCAAAGCTGATTCGCGCCGCAGCCCTGTTGGAAGCGGTGATTGACTTTGCCGATGAAGAGGTACCAACAGACGTCAGCCCCGAGGTGCGGGAATTGTTGACAAAGGTGCGTTCGGATCTCGAACGAGAGATTGCCGGGGTTCGCATAGCCGAGCGTATTCGTACGGGTTTCGAAGTTGCGATCATCGGTCCGCCGAATGCTGGAAAGTCTACCTTGTTGAACATGTTGGCGGGTCGAGAGGCGGCGCTCACGTCAGAAGTGGCGGGAACCACCCGCGACGTGATCGAGGTTCGGATGGACTTGGGTGGTTTGCCGGTCACTCTGCTCGATACAGCGGGTCTGCGCGAAACCGGCGATCTGGTCGAAGGGATGGGCATCGCCTTGGCTCGCCGTCGCGCAGATCGGGCCGACCTGCGCGTATTCTTGACCGAGGATATCGCCGCTATGGGCGTGACGCGGCAGCCCGGCGATTTGCACGTCTTGCCGAAAGCCGATCAGAGGCCGACCGCGGAAAACGCGGTGTCGGGTGTTACGGGGCAGGGGGTGGATCAACTGGTCCAACAAATATCGACAGTACTCAAGACCCGCTCTGCGAGTGCTGGGATAGCCACCCGTGAACGTCACCGCGTTGCGATGAAATCGGCATTGGATGCTTTGGAGCGCACTGGTGCTGTTCTGGAATCAGGTCCGGACCTGTATGATATTGCCGCAGAAGAGCTGCGAACAGCTATTCGTGCGTTGGAGTCGTTGGTCGGACGCATAGGTGTGGAAACCTTGTTGGACGAAATCTTTGCGTCCTTCTGCCTTGGTAAATAAGGAGTGTTTCACGTGAAACATTCGGATTTTGATGTCTTGGTAATCGGAGCCGGGCATGCCGGTGCCGAAGCAGCGCATGCCGCCGCACGCATGGGAATGCGGACGGCACTGGTCTCTTTGTCCGAACGTGATATCGGCGTGATGTCCTGTAATCCCGCCATTGGTGGGCTCGGCAAGGGTCATCTCGTGCGCGAGATCGATGCGATGGATGGCGTGATGGGGCGCGTGGCGGACAAGGCGGGGATCCAGTTTCGCCTGTTGAACCGGCGCAAGGGCCCAGCAGTTCAAGGACCTCGGGCGCAAGCTGACCGCAAGCATTACCGCCTCGCGATGCAAGAGGAGACACGCAATCGATCCGGTTTGACCCTCATCGAGGGTGAGGTAACCGACTTTCGAATGCTGGGAAATCGCGTCGCTGGTGTTGTCCTGGCAGACGGATCAGAGATTTCATCAAAAGCTGTGATTCTGACCTCGGGAACATTCTTGCGAGGGATCATTCACATCGGGGATGTCTCACGTCCCGGTGGGCGAATGGGAGATCGACCTTCGATACAGCTGGCTGAGCGTCTCGCTGGTTTTGATTTGCCAATGGGGCGCCTCAAGACAGGGACACCGCCTCGCCTTGATGGCCGTACCATAGACTGGTCGATATTGGAGCGGCAGGATGGAGACGAGGAGCCCGTGTTGTTCTCCTTTCTCTCCAAAGGTGTTTTCGCCCGCCAGATCGCCTGCGGGATTACGCATACGAATGCCCGAACCCACGACATCATCCGCGAGAACCTGAACCGTTCCGCGATGTACGGAGGGCATATCGAGGGGGTCGGTCCCAGGTATTGTCCGTCGATCGAGGATAAAATCGTACGCTTCTCCGAGAAGGAATCGCATCAGATATTCCTTGAGCCCGAAGGATTGGAGGACCACACGGTCTATCCGAACGGTATCTCGACTTCGCTGCCGGTGGATGTTCAAGAGAGTTATGTCCGCTCGATTCACGGCCTGGAGAATGTCGAAATTCTTCAACCAGGCTATGCGATCGAATACGACTATGTTGATCCACGTTCTTTGACTTCTCAGCTTTCGCTACCTGATGTGCCTGGCCTGTATCTGGCTGGTCAAATCAATGGGACAACCGGTTACGAAGAGGCCGCCGCTCAGGGTTTGGTCGCCGGGTTGAATGCGGCAACGATGATCCTCGACCGTGATCCAGTCCCTTTCAGCCGAGCGAATAGCTATATCGGCGTGATGATTGACGACCTTACAACGCGCGGTGTCGCTGAACCTTACCGCATGTTCACTTCTCGGGCCGAATTTCGGTTGTCGTTGCGGGCGGATAACGCCGATCAAAGGCTGACGCCGATGGGGATTGACGTTGGTTGTGTCGGAGAGCGTCGGCGCACGGCTTTTGCACTGAAATCCGAGAAGCTCGCCAAGGTCACCACCATTCTCCAGGAGAGTAGCTTTACCCCCAAGGAAATCGCTGCGGCTGGGATCACTATCAGCCAGGATGGGAATCGGCGAAACGGCCTTGCGGTTCTTGCTTTTCCTGATGTCGGCTTCGCTGAAATTGCATCATTGCTACCCGAACTTGCTGACACCGACGAAGAGACACGGTCGCAGGTGGAGCGTGACGCGCTATACGCAAACTATATCACCCGGCAAGAGCGTGATGTCCAAGCAATGAAACGAGACGAGGCGCTCGTGATCCCCGCAGATTTCGACTTTCTGGTACTTGACGGGCTGTCGAATGAGTTGAAGCAAAAACTCACTTCCGCACGACCCGAGAATATCGCTCAGGCGGGGCGGGTTGAGGGGATGACGCCAGCGGCGCTTGCTTTGATCCTGGCCCATCTGCGAAAGATCGACAAGGTACGCACCGCATGACAACCCACAACGCGGAAAGCTTGAATGTTTCACGTGAAACATTCGACCGGCTGTCGATCTTTGCCGAGCTGGTGAAAAAGTGGAATCCGCGCATCAATCTGGTTTCCAAACGCAGCCTGGATGACCTCTGGACGCGTCATATCATCGATTCAATCCAGGTGTTTCGCAATGCACCAGTTGGTGGGCTTTGGGTTGATCTGGGCAGCGGCGGCGGATTTCCCGGCATGATCTGCGCCATTCTTGGTGCCGAGGAGATGCCGGATACACGATTTGTCTGTGTAGAAAGCGACCAGAGAAAGTCCGCGTTTCTTCGTAGTGCCGCCAGGGAGTGTGGCGTAAACTGCCAAGTAATCTCGCAACGTATCGAGGCATTGGATCCACTGAACGCAGATATACTTTCTGCCCGTGCTCTGACT
Organism: Ruegeria sp. YKSF070; assembly: GCF_059612725.1. Classification (NCBI taxonomy): domain Bacteria; kingdom Pseudomonadati; phylum Pseudomonadota; class Alphaproteobacteria; order Rhodobacterales; family Roseobacteraceae; genus Ruegeria; species Ruegeria sp. YKSF070. The sequence goes on from NZ_JBXWRD010000015.1 coordinate 45,680, forward strand.
GATCTGACAGGGTTGCTGGGTTTCGCCGAAAGGCACCTGAAATCTGGTGGAACTGCGCTGTTCCCCAAGGGCGCCAACTGGAAAAAAGAGATACAAGATGCCGCGAAGCAATGGAATTTCTCCTACGACGCGGTTACTAGTTTAACCGAGCCCCAGGCCGTTCTTTTGAAGATAACAGGAGTCACGCGTGTCTGATCTTTCCCGTCCAGTCGGACCCCGGATCATAGCGGTCGCCAACCAGAAAGGCGGCGTGGGAAAGACCACAACAGCCATCAACCTTGCTGCAGCGCTGGTCGAAGCGGGCCAGCGCGTTCTTGTGGTCGACCTCGATCCACAAGGGAATGCATCGACCGGGTTGGGCGTGGATGAACGTGACCTGACGACCTATGAGTTGCTGGTGGATGACGCGCCACTGAATTCCGTTATCCAAGAAACCAACATCGAAGGACTTGCGATCGTTCCGGCGACAGTCGATCTCAGCTCGGCGGATATTGAATTGATCTCGAACGAGAAACGAAGCTTCCTGCTTCATGATGCACTGCGTCAGACAGCAATGGATGCCTACTTGTGGGACTATATCCTGATCGATTGCCCGCCGTCGCTGAACCTGTTGACGGTCAATGCAATGGTCGCCGCGCATTCCGTATTGGTACCGTTGCAGAGTGAATTCTTTGCGCTAGAGGGCTTGTCGCAACTGATGCTGACCATCCGCGAGGTGCGTCAGGCGGCGAACCCCAATCTGCGGATCGAGGGTATCGTGCTGACCATGTACGACCGCCGCAACAACCTGTCGCAGCAGGTCGAAAAGGATGCGCGCGACAATCTGGGTGATCTGGTGTTCGAGACCAAGATACCGCGCAATGTGCGAGTCAGCGAGGCGCCATCTTTTGCAATGCCCGTGCTTAGCTATGATCCGAACTCTCTGGGCGCGTTGGCTTATCGTGACCTGGCTGCCGAATTGATGAAGAAACATAAAAAGATCGCCGCCTGAACGCGGTAGAGAGGAGCGACACATGGTTTCGAACAAGCCTCGGGGACTGGGACGCGGACTGTCCGCTTTGATGGCCGATGTGACGCAGGCGCCAGAAGCGACCAGTGGTGAGTCCGCGCGTCGCCCTGATCGTACCGTGCCTATCGAAAAGTTGCGCGCAAACCCGAACCAGCCGCGCCGCACCTTTGCCGAAGAGGCGCTGCAAGAGCTTGCAGCCTCGGTCAAAGAAAAGGGTATTTTGCAGCCGCTGATCGTGCGGCCGGTAGACGGAGATATGTACGAGATTGTTGCGGGCGAACGGCGCTGGCGGGCCGCGCAACTGGCGCAACTGCATCAAGTTCCGGTGCTGGTGCGCGATCTGGACGAAACCGAAGTTCTGGAAATCGCGATCATCGAGAATATCCAGCGCGCCGACCTGAACTCGGTAGAAGAGGCCGCGGGCTATCGGCAGTTGATGGAAAAGTTTGGCCATACGCAGGAAAAGCTGGCCGAAGCCCTGGGCAAAAGCCGCAGTCATATCGCGAACCTTCTACGCCTGCTGTCCTTGCCGGATGACGTTCAGCAGATGGTGGTCGAAGGAAAGCTGTCAGCCGGACATGCCCGAGCCCTGATTACCAGCGATAATCCGTCGGAACTGGCCAAGATCGTGGTGCGTGACGGGCTGTCGGTGCGCGCGACCGAAGCCTTGGTCAAGAAGCAGTCGGAAGGCGAGAAGCCCACAGCGACGGCGCGCCCGAAATCCTCCGGCGGGGACAAGGATGCAGATACCCGAGCGTTGGAAAAGGATCTGTCGGCGATTCTGGCGATGAAGGTGACGATCAACCACAAGGCGGGTACGGAAACCGGACATGTGATCCTGACTTATGAGAACCTTGATCAGCTGGACGATCTTTGCGCCAAGCTCAGCCGCTAGGGCGGGTCCAGATAAAGATCAGTACTCCCCCCAGAACCACGGCTTGAATGGCCAGGACATGGGGGGGGGCCGAGAGAAGAACCGACAGGCCAAAGACGGCGGCAACCGACAGGGTTGCCGCCTTTTTTGCGCTTGGGCGTATGGCGCCAGATTGCTGCCAGTCAACGATCATCGGGCCAAATAGGCGATGTGTCAGCAGCCAAGTATGCAGGCGCTCGGACGAGCGGGCAAAGAAGAACGCGGCGAGGAGCAGAAAGGGAACCGTGGGGAGGAGCGGCAGGACAACTCCAAACAACGCTAGGGCAACGCAAACCAGTCCAAAAGCTGCCCAGATAAACTGCATTCTCTACTCCGACATCAGGTCCAGAATGACCGCGTTCAGAACTGCGCGCCCTTGAGCTGTTGCCTTTAGCCGCGCGCCGTCGATCTCGATCATGCCAAGTTCGGTCAGATGGGCAAGGCGGTTCCGGTCTAGGGACTGCGGCGAAAGTGCCTCGTATCGAGCGATATCTAGCCCTTCGGCTATGCGAAGTCCCATCATAAGGTATTCATCGGCTTGATCTAGTAGCGAAAGGGGAATGCGGTTCAATTCACCAGACCCTTTCGTCACGGACGAAAGCCAGGCACTGGGGTTTAGTGGGCTTTCGGTGGCGTAGCGCTGACCACCTATGGTGATGCGGCCATGGGCGCCAGGGCCGATGCCGACATAATCGCCATAGCGCCAATAGATCAGGTTGTGGCGGGACTCCGCGCCGGGGCGGGCGTGGTTCGAGACCTCGTAGGCGGGCAGGCCATGGGCGGTGCAGACCTCTTGCGTGATCAGGTACATGTCGGCGGCGTCGTCATCGGCGGGCAGACCGCGCAGCTTGCCCCGCGCATAGCGGTCGCCAAATGCGGTGCCGTCCTCGATCGTCAGCTGGTAGAGCGACAGGTGATCGACGGCCATGGTCAGCGCGTCGCTCAACTCGGCGCGCCAGGCGTCGGAGGTTTGGTCCTGCCTAGCATAGATCAGGTCGAAACTGACCCGATCGAAACAGTGCCGGGCAATGTCGAACGCGGCCCGCGCCTCGGCGACGCTGTGGATACGGCCCAACCGGTGAAGGTCGCGGTCGTTCAGCGCCTGCACCCCCATCGAGATGCGATTGACCCCGCCATCACGGTAAGCGGCAAAGCGCCCCGCCTCGACGGAACCTGGATTGGCCTCCAGCGTGATTTCCATGTCGTTGGAGGTGGGCCAAAGCCGGCGGGCGGTTTCGATCACCGCCGCGACCGTTTCGGGCATCATCAGTGACGGGGTACCGCCGCCGAAAAAGATGGTGTTCAGTACCCGGCCCGGCAGTTCGGCGGCAGAGCGTTCAAGCTCTGCGATATAGGCTCTAACCCAGGCCTTTTGATCGATTTCACGGGCAACATGGCTGTTGAAATCGCAATAGGGGCATTTGGCCTGGCAAAAGGGCCAATGCACGTAGAGGCCAAAACCCCCATGCTGCCAGTCATCCGCCAAAACAACCCTTTACGAATTTCTCAACCGCGCGGGCGCGGTGGCTGATCTTGTTCTTTTCCCAACGGTCCATCTCGGCAAAGGTGACATCATAGCCCTCGGGCACGAACATCGGGTCATAGCCGAACCCAGCCGCACCACGAATGGGCCAGACCAGATGGCCGGGGGCGACGCCTTCGAACACCTCGTCATGGCCATCGGGCCAAGCCAGCACCAGCGTGCAGCGAAATTGTGCCAGCCGGGGATGCGGGGCGCCCTTGGCCTCGAGCGAGTCATGGGCGCGGGTCATCGCCATCATGAAATCGCGCCCATTGCCGGTTTCTGCCCAATCGGCGGTATAGACCCCCGGTGCACCATCCAGCGCGTCGATGGTGATGCCGCTGTCATCGGACAGCGCGGGCAGGCCGGTGGCCCGGGACGCGGCATGCGCCTTGATCCGGGCATTGCCGACAAAGGTATCCTCGGTCTCTTCCGGTTCGGGCAGGTTCATTTCGGCGGCGCCAACGACCTTGACCCCAAAGGGCTGGAGGAGATGTGCCATCTCTTCCAGCTTGCCCTTGTTATGGGTCGCGATCAGCAGTGTGTCGCCGTCGAACGCCCGTGTCATGCGGTGGCGGCCTTTTGCGCGGCAACCAGTTCGCCCACGCCCTTTTCGGCGAGGCCCAGCAGTTGATCCAGCTGCGCGCGGTTGAAGACCGAACCTTCGGCGCTCATCTGCACCTCGATCAGCTTGCCGGACCCGGTCATGATGAAATTGCCGTCGACGCCTGCCTCGCTGTCCTCGGGGTAATCGAGGTCCAGCACCGGCTGGCCGGCATAGATGCCGCAGGACACGGCGGCGACCGGATCGACCAGCGGGTCGGAAATTACGTCGCCTGTCTTCATCAGCTTGTTCACCGCCAGACGCAGGGCGACCCAACCACCGGTGATCGACGCGCAGCGGGTGCCGCCATCGGCCTGGATCACGTCACAGTCGACGGTGATCTGACGCTCGCCCAGGGCCACCCGGTCGACGCCGGCGCGCAGGGCGCGGCCGATCAGGCGCTGGATTTCAACCGTGCGGCCGCCTTGCTTGCCGCTGGCGGCCTCGCGCCGCATGCGGGTGTTGGTCGCGCGCGGCAACATGCCATATTCGGCGGTGACCCAGCCCAGGCCCGACCCCTTGATAAACGGCGGCACACGATCCTCGATGGTAGCGGTGCACAGCACATGCGTGTCGCCCATCTTGATCAGGCACGAGCCTTCGGCATGTTTTGTGAAACCGGTTTCGATTGAAACCGGGCGCATTTCGCTTAGATCTCGTCCAGAGGGTCGCATGGGTCATCCTTTGTCTGTTGCGGTGGGGATACCGCCCGCAAGGGCTTGGATGCAAGCCCGATTGACCTTTTCGGGGCAGGGGATTTAATGGCCTCTCAGCCGGGGATTGCCCAAGGGATGCCATGAGCGATGCGCGCAAAATACTGGACGATCTGAACGACCGCTCGCGCGAGGTGTTTCGCCTGATCGTCGAGTCCTATCTGGACAGTGGCGAGCCGGTCGGCAGCCGCACCCTGACCCGCACCCTGAGTGAAAAAGTCAGCGCCGCAACCGTTCGCAACGTGATGCAGGATCTCGAATACCTGGGCCTGCTCGACAGTCCCCATGTGAGTGCGGGGCGGGTCCCGACCCAGATGGGGCTGAGAATGTTTGTCGACGGGTTGCTCGAGGTCGCGGATCTGAGCCTGGATGATCGCGCCAAGCTGGACGCGACGTTGGGCACAAATGCGGGCGATGTGGGCGGAACACTGGACCGGATCAGCGCCACGCTCAGCCGGGTTACTCAAGGCGCCTCGCTGGTTCTGACGCCCAAGCACGAGGCCGAGATCCGTCATATCGAGTTTGTCTCGCTGGCGCAGGACCGGGCGTTGGTGGTGTTGGTGTTTTCGGATGGCCATGTGGAAAACCGCCTGTTTGCACCGCCGCCGGGGCAGACCCCCAGTTCAATGCGCGAGGCGGCCAATTTCCTGAACGCGTTGATCGAGGGCAAGACCCTGAGCGAAGTGCGCCGCCTGATGCAGACCGAGATCGGCGTTCGCCAGCAGGAAATCGACCAGCTGGCGCGTCAGATGGTCGAAAGTGGCTTGGCGGTTTGGGACCGCGAGGGCGAGGATGCTGCCCGGCTGATCGTGCGCGGGCGCGCGAATCTGTTAGAGGGTACTGGCCAGGAACAGGAGCTGGAGCGTATTCGGGTGCTGTTCGACGATCTGGAGCGCAAGCGCGATATCGCCGAGTTCCTGCAACTGACTGAGGACGGCGAAGGTGTGCGCATTTTTATTGGTTCGGAGAACAAACTTTTCTCACTTTCGGGTTCCTCTTTGGTGGTGTCTCCTTATATGAACGCGGATCGAAAGATAATCGGAGCGGTGGGGGTGATCGGCCCGACGCGCCTGAACTATGGTCGCATCGTTCCGATCGTGGATTACACGGCACAGCTGGTCGGACGTCTGATTTCCGATCGGAGTTAGAGGTAGAAAGATGGCAAAGCCGAACAACGAAGAGTTTCTGGACGATATCGCAACCGCCGAGGCCGAAGAACTGGCCGAAGAACTGGCCGAGGAAATGGCCGAGATCAGCGAAGAGGCGGCAGAGCTGGATACGCTGCGGGCCGAGCGGGACGCGTTCAAGGACAAGTTCATGCGCGCATTGGCAGACGCCGAGAACGTACGCAAGCGGGGCGAGCGGGCCCGGCGCGAGGCCGAGCAATATGGCGGGTCGAAACTGGCCCGCGACATGTTGCCGGTCTATGACAACATGAAGCGCGCGCTGGACTCCATGACCGACGAACAGCGCCAGGTGTCGGGTGCACTGATCGAGGGAATCGAACTGACGATGCGGGCGCTGCTGGATGTGTTCGGCAAGCATGGCATTCAGGTGCTGTCGCCGCAGGTGGGCGACAAGTTTGACCCGCAGATGCACGAAGCAATGTTCGAGGCACCGGTGCCGGGAACCAAGGCGGGTGATATCATTCAGGTTTCCGCCGAGGGCTTCATGCTGCACGACCGTCTGCTGCGTCCGGCGCAGGTCGGTGTGTCGTCGATGCCCGCAAGCTGATTTGGCTTCGCCGGGCGAAGCCAAGCCTCCGGCGGGAGTACTTTCAGCGGAATAAAGGGGCGGTCAGGATCGGGCCGCCTCTTTCAGTTTGTAGAGCACGTCCAACGCCTGGCGAGGAGTCAACTCGTCGGGGTGAATGTCCTTGAGCATCGCGTCGGCGGGTGAGGTTTTCGGCGCGGGCGGCGGGGGTGGCGGCGCGGCCGAGAACAACGGTAGATCGTCGATCAGCGCCTTTTGCTTGCCGCCTTCGCGTTCGGATTTCTCCAACTGGTCAAGAACCACGCGCGCGCGCGCGACCACCGACGGCGGCAGGCCCGCCAGCTGGGCAACTTGCACACCATAAGAGCGGTCGGCGGCGCCCTTGCGCACCTCGTGCAGGAAAATCACCTCGCCCTCCCACTCCTTGACCGCGACGGTCAGGTTCTCGACCCCGTCGAGCGTGCCGGCGAGCGCGGTCAATTCGTGGTAATGGGTGGCGAACAGAGCGCGGCAGCGATTGGTTGCATGCAGATGTTCCAGCGTGGCCCAGGCGATGGAAAGCCCGTCATAGGTGGCGGTGCCGCGCCCGATCTCGTCGAGGATCACCAGCGCTCGGTCGTCCGCCTGGTTCAGGATGGCGGCGGTTTCCACCATCTCGACCATGAAGGTCGAGCGACCCCGCGCCAGATCGTCCGAGGCGCCGACGCGGCTGAAGAGCTGGCTGACCACCCCGATATGGGCTCTGTCAGCGGGTACATAGCTGCCCATCTGTGCCAGCAGAGCAATCAGCGCATTCTGCCGCAGATAGGTCGATTTACCGGCCATGTTGGGGCCGGTCAGCAGGCGGATCGCGGCGCCCTTGTCGGCGGTGAGGTCGCAGTCGTTGGCCACGAACGGCTCGCCGCCCTGTCGGCGCAAGGCGTGTTCCACCACCGTGTGCCGTCCGCCCTCGATGGCGAAGGCGCGTGAGGTGTCGACGCTGGGTCTGCACCAGTTCTCGGCGCGCGCCAGATCGGCCAACGCGGTGGCCAGATCAAGCTCGGCCAGGCCGCGTGCGGCGACATTGAGGCGGGCCGCCTGATCCAAAATCGCGCCAGAAAGACTGGAATAGAGCCGCTTTTCGATCTCGAGCGCGTGGTTCCCCGCGTTCAGGATGCGGGTTTCCAGTTCACTCAGCTCGACCGTTGTGAAGCGCACCTGGTTGGCAGTGGTCTGTCGATGGATATAGGTCTCGCTCAGGGGTGGGTTCAGCATCTTGGCCGCGTGGGTGGCGGTGGTTTCGATGAAATAACCCAGCACGTTGTTATGCTTGATCTTCAGCGCGGCGATACCGGTATGTTCGGCATATTTCTGCTGCATCCCGGCGATGACGCCACGGCCCTTGTCACGCAACTCGCGCGCGTCGTCCAATTCGCTGTCATAGCCCGGCGCGATGAAGCCGCCATCGCGGGCCAGCAACGGCGGCTCGGCCACCAATGCAGTGTCGAGCAGGCCAAGCAGGTCGTCGAACCCGTTCAGATCGGTGCGGGCATTGGCAATGAGTTCTGGCAGATCGAGCCCGTCGCAGAGGGCGGCAATCGCCTCGGCCTGGCCCAGCCCGTTGCGGATCGCGGCAAGGTCGCGCGGCCCGCCCCGGTCCAGCGCCAGCCGCGACAGGGCGCGGTCCAGATCAGGCGTCTTGCGCAGGGCCGCGCGCAGTTCTGCGGCCAGGGTTGATTGGTCGATGCAGAAGTCCAGCGCCGAAAGCCGGGCGTGGATCACATCGAGGTTGCGCGACGGGCTGGCGATGCGCTGTTCCAGCAGGCGGGCGCCACCCGGAGTGACGGTGCGGTCGATCACCGACAAGAGCGATCCGCCGCGTTCGCCGGACAGGGAACGGGTCAGTTCGAGATTGCGACGTGTGGCGGCGTCGATCTGCATCACCCGGTCCTCGGCCTCTTGCACCGGAGGTTGCAGCAGTGGCAGTTTGCCTTTCTGGGTGATCTCCAGATAGTCGATCAGCGCACCCAAGGCCGAGAGTTCGGCGCGCCCAAATGTACCGAACCCGTCGAGTGAGCCGACCTTGTAGAGCTCGCACAGGCGCTTTTCGGCGGCCATGCTGTCGAAACTGGCCTTGCCCAGCGGGGTCAACGGAATGCGGTGATCGTCTGCCAGTGGGCGCAATTGCTGGAATATCGGTTCATCGACAACCAGCAGCTCAGAGGGGGCCAGCCGCGCAAGCTCCGGGCCGAGTCGGGCGCGGATTATCGGCATCACGTGGAGATCGCCGGTCGAGATATCAGCCCAGGCCAGCGCCGCGCCACTGCGTAACTCGGCATAGGCGACCAGGAAATTGTGGCGGCGCGCCTCCAGCAATGCGTCCTCGGTCAGGGTGCCAGGAGTAACCAGTCGCACTACATCGCGCCGCACCACGGATTTCGAGCCGCGCTTCTTCGCCTCAGCGGGGCTCTCCATCTGTTCGCAGACAGCGACGCGGAATCCCTTGCGGATCAGGGTCAGCAGATAGCCCTCGGCGGCGTGGACCGGGACGCCGCACATCGGGATATCCTCGCCCTCGTGCTTGCCGCGCTTGGTCAGCGCGATATCCAGCGCCTCGGCTGCGGCCACCGCGTCGTCAAAGAACATCTCGTAGAAATCGCCCATCCGGTAGAACAGCAGGGCGTCGGCATGGCCCTCTTTGATTTCGAGGTATTGGGCCATCATGGGCGTGATTGCGTTCATATTTCCCCCAATACTAAATTGGGGGAAACTTACTGTTCCGAGACAGAACGCGAAAGACTACAATCCTTCAGAAAAGAAAATCCAAAAATGTCGGTGTTGTATCCGTCGGTGGGCTCGAGAAGCCCGGAAGCATATCTATCGTCCATATCAAATCTTCGGGCGGCACCGGTGCGTTGTCTTGTTCAATTTCAATCAAGACATAAAATTCGCCGAAACTAGGCGCATGTTGACCCGAGGTGTCGTAGTACAAAGTTCCACCAGATGAGATCTCGATATTTGCTGCATGTGCATATTCGACATGTGCCGTTGAGATTGTGATGCCGCGCACTCTCTCACCATCCGAAGAGTCGTTGTCGTGAAAAATGAACACATCTGGGGTCATCTTGGTTCTCCTTGTGGTTTGATATTGAATATCCTTGCTTGGAGTACTTGTAGCGTCCGGCTCTCAGGCGCGGACCTATCGAATGTGGGATTGCCTAGAGATAAATTTGGCGTAGGGATGTTCGGGTGCCGCACTGTTGGCACGTTACCATATTTTTCGATTCCGAGCACACAGTCTCGACGGTTGAGATGCGCTGCATTCAGGGCTATGAGGCTGAAAGTCCGGATAGCAGAGAAACGACCCATTCCATGCCCAAAGCGAAGATAACGAACGAAGAGGCGCTGGCCTTTCACCTGGAACCGACCCCCGGCAAGTGGGAGGTGCAGGCGACCGTTCCCATGACCACGCAGCGCGATCTGTCGCTGGCCTATTCCCCGGGTGTTGCCGTTCCGTGCGAGGCGATCGCGGCCGATCCAGGGCTGGCCTATGACTATACCAACAAAGGGAACCTGGTTGCGGTGATCTCGAACGGGACGGCGGTTCTGGGCCTGGGCAATCTGGGCGCGCTGGGCGGCAAGCCGGTGATGGAGGGCAAGGCGGTGCTGTTCAAGCGCTTTGCCGACGTGAACTCGATCGACATCGAGCTGGACACCGAGGACCCGGACGAGTTCTGTCGAGCGGTCAAGCTGATGGGGCCGACATTCGGCGGCATCAACCTCGAAGACATCAAGGCGCCCGAGTGTTTCATCATCGAGCAGCGCCTGAAAGAAGAGATGGACATCCCCGTCTTTCACGACGATCAGCACGGCACGGCGGTGATCTGCGCGGCGGGCTTGATCAACGCGCTGCATATCTCGGGCAAGAAGATCGAAGATGTGAAGATCGTGCTGAACGGGGCAGGGGCGGCAGGCATCGCATGTATCGAACTGCTGAAAACCATGGGCGCGCGGCATGAAAACTGCATCGTCTGCGACACCAAAGGGGTGATCTATCAGGGCCGTACCGAAGGCATGAACCAGTGGAAATCGGCCCATGCCATCAAGACCGAGTTGCGCAGCCTCGAAGAGGCGATGAAGGGGGCCGACGTGTTCCTGGGCGTCAGCGTCAAGGGCGCGGTGACGCAGGAAATGGTGCAGAGCATGGCCGATAACCCGGTCATCTTTGCCATGGCGAACCCCGACCCGGAAATCACGCCGGAAGAGGCGCACGAGGTTCGCCCCGACGCCATCGTTGCCACCGGGCGCAGCGACTATCCCAACCAGGTCAACAACGTGTTGGGCTTTCCCTATCTGTTCCGCGGTGCGCTCGACATTCATGCCCGCGCCATCAATGACGAGATGAAGATCGCCTGTGCCCATGCGCTGGCGGGGCTGGCGCGCGAGGATGTGCCGGATGAGGTCGCGATGGCCTATGGCAAAAGCCTGACCTTTGGCCGCGATTACATCATCCCGACCCCGTTCGACCCGCGTCTGATCCACCGCATTCCGCCCGCCGTGGCGCGGGCTGGCATGGATACCGGCGCGGCGCGGCGGCCGATCATCGACATGGATGCCTATGAGCTGGGTCTGAAATCGCGGATGGACCCGACCGCCAGCATCCTGCGCGGCATCAACGCCCGCGCCCGCAAGGCGCAAAGCCGGATGATCTTTGCCGAGGGCGATGATCCCCGCGTGCTGCGCGCAGCGGTCACCTATCAGCGCTCGGGCTATGGCAAGGCGCTGGTGGTGGGCCGTCATGACGACGTGAAGGCCAAGCTTGAAGCCGCAGGCCTGGGCGATGCGGTGCGTGAGCTTGAGGTGGTGAACGCCGCCAACACCACGCATCTGGAGACCTATAAGGAGTTCCTGTACTCGCGCCTGCAACGCAAGGGCTTTGATCACAAGGATGTACACCGACTGGCCGCGCGCGACCGGCACGTGTTTTCGGCGCTGATGCTGGCGCATGGCCATGGCGACGGGCTGGTGACCGGCGCGACCCGGAAATCTGCGCATGTGCTGCACCAGATCAGCCATGTGTTCGACGCCGATGCCGCACATGGGGCGGCAGGGATCACCGCGCTGCTGCACAAGGGCAAGATCGTGCTGATCGGCGACACGCTGGTGCACGAGTGGCCCGACGAGCACGATCTGGCCACCATCGCCGAACGCGCCGCAGACGTGGCGCGTCATATGGGGCTGGAGCCGCGCGTGGCCTTTGTCAGTTTCTCGACCTTCGGCTATCCGATCTCGGAGCGGACCGAGAAGCTGACGAAGGCGCCCAAGGTGCTGGAAGAGCGCGGGGTGAATTTCGAGTTCGAAGGCGAGATGACCGTCGATGTGGCGCTGAACCCGCGCTCGAAAGAGGCCTACCCCTTCTCGCGTCTGACCGGCCCCGCGAACATCTTGATCGTGCCTGCGCGGCACTCGGCCTCGATCTCGACCAAGCTGATGCAGGAGATGGCGGGCGCCACGGTGATCGGCCCGATCCTGACCGGTGTCGACAAGCCGATCCAGATCTGTTCGACCGTCTCCACCGCCAATGACATCCTGAACATGGCGGTGCTGGCCTCGGCCGAGATCGGTTAGGCCATGGCGATCTGGAACCTTGGTTCGATCAATGCGGACATGGTCTATGCCGTGCCGCATCTGCCGGGGCCGGGCGAGACGCTGGCCGCTTCGGGGATGGAGCGGTTTTTGGGCGGCAAGGGCGCCAATATGTCGGTGGCCGCCGCCCGCGCCGGATCGCAGGTGCGCCATATCGGCGCCGTTGGGCCGGATGGGCGCTGGGCCATCGACCGGCTGACCGAATATGGCGTCGATACCCGCCATATCGCGACGCTGGAGGCGCCCACCGGCCATGCCATCATCGCGGTGGAGCCGGGCGGCGAAAACCTGATCGTTCTGTTGCCCGGTGCCAACCGGGCGATGTCGCCCGAGCGGGTCGCCAGCGTGTTGGCCGACGCCGCGCCGGGCGACCTGTTGGTGATGCAGAACGAAACCAGCGCCCAGGTCGAAGCGGCGCGGCTGGGCAAGGAGCGCGGTCTGACAGTGTGCTATGCCGCAGCCCCCTTTGATGCTCAGGCGGTGCGGGATGTCCTGCCGTGGCTCGATTTCCTGATCCTGAACGCGGTTGAGGCCGAGCAGCTGCAACAGGCGACCGGCCTGTCGCCGGATCAATTGCCGGTGCAGCATGTCATCGTGACCCTGGGATCGAAAGGCGCGCGCTATTTCGACACTAATCAGGGGAAAACGGCGGAATATTCCGCCCACAAGGTCAAGGCGGTCGATACAACCGGGGCAGGTGATACCTTTACCGGTTATGTTCTGTCGGGGATGGATCGCGGCCTGCCGATGCCGCAGGCGATTGCTCAGGCGATGCGCGCCGCTGCGCTGATGGTGATGCGTCACGGCACGGCCGATGTGATCCCCGATCTGAAAGAGGTATTGGAGGCGCGGTTCTAACTGCCCGCAAAGGGCGCCGCATCACCCCATAGCTGTTTCACCCGCGCATCCCGACCACAGGATTTGCGATAGAGTTTATAGGCCTCGTTCTGTCGTTTCGGGCCGAACCGGGTCAGTACCAGCTTTTCGCCCTTGGCATAGTCCTGATGATAGGCCTCGGCCGGGTAGAAACGGGTTTCTTCCAGGATCGGAGTCACGACTGCTTGCCCCAATTCCGCTTCTGCGGTGACTTTGGCCTGAGTTGCAAGCGCATTTTCTGCCTTGTTAGAGACAAATATCGCGGTGCGATAGCTGTCACCGCGATCACAGAACTGGCCGCCTGCATCGGTTGGGTCGACCGAGCGGAAAAAGAGATGCAGCAGGCGTTCGCGCGAAACCTTGTCGGGGTCAAACAGAATCTGCACAGCCTCATAATGCCCGGTGCCGCCGCGCGAGACCTGCTTGTAGGTTGGATTGTCGAGCGTTCCGCCTGTATAACCGGACACCGCACCCAGCACGCCGGGTACTTTCTCGAAATCGGCCTCGACGCACCAGAAACAACCGCCTGCAACGGTCAGGGTTTCGGTCTCTGCGGCCTCGGCCTTGCCCCCTTGCAGGATCGTTGCCAGCACCATGGCAACCACCAATGCGACGGGTTTGAGCGTCTGGATAGGGAACATGATGATCCTCCATTTCCGTTCCTGATCAGGCTGCCCTGCAACCGGATTTGCGGCAAGGTTCCGTCATCGAATGTCACGCGCTGTTGATGCGGTGTTTACCCCTTGGAACCCGCCGGGCGGGGCGATAGCGTGCGGCGAATACCCGCAAACGGAGGGCAGTAGATGAAAATCGCCATGTGGTCGGGGCCGCGCAACCTGTCGACGGCGATGATGTACGCCTTTGGCGCCCGGACCGATTGCGCGGTGATCGACGAGCCCTTCTATGCCGCCTATCTGGCGATGACGGGGCTGAACCACCCGATGCGCGAAGAGGTGCTGGCCGCACAGCCACAGGACCCAGAGGTAGTGGCGGCGACGCTGAGTGGGTCCAATCCCGGTGCGCGGCCGTTCTGGTACCAGAAACACATGACCCAGCACATGATCCCCGGCATCCCGCGTGACTGGATGCGGGCGGTGCGAAACGTGTTCCTGATCCGCCATCCGGCACGGGTGATCGCCAGCTATGCCGAAAAGCGCGAGAACCCGACGCTGGAGGATATCGGCTTTCGTCAGCAGGCAGAACTGTTTGACGAGGTGTCTGGCTGGGGAGGCGACCCGGTGGTCATCGACAGTCACGATATCCGCGAAGATCCGGCGCGAATGCTGGAACGGCTCTGCGACCGGATTGGCGTCCCGTGGTCGCCGCATATGCTGAGCTGGCCCAGGGGTGGTCACAAGGATGATGGCGTCTGGGCACGGCATTGGTACGGGGCGGTCTGGAACTCGACCGGCTTTGCCGGACCCGAGGGCGAACTTCCCGAGGTTCCAGAGGTGTTGCAGCCGGTCTTGCAGGTCGCGATGCCGTTTTATGAACGTATGCGGGCGAAGAAGATCTGAGGCGCGATCAGCCCAGCAATTGTCCCAGTTTCATCGCCACGGACATGTTGCCGCTGATCTTGAGCTTGCCCATCATCACGCCGGTCATCGGGTTGAGCTTGCCGGTCAGCAGTTTGATCAGGTTGTCCTGGCTCAGGCGGATGGTGCAGTCGGTGTCGCGGTCCTGGGTGCTGGCGGTGTTGTCAGCCAGAACGATCACACCATCGTCGCCGCAATCGAATTTCAGCGATCCGTCAAAGCTTTTTCCCGCCAGTTCGGTTTGCATCTTGTCGGCGATATCCTGAAGCATGTTGCGCCCCTCATGTTGCTGGGAAAAGCGGTAAGAAACCGGCCCGCGCTTGGCAAGCCTGACCAAGCGGCAGGGTCAGGCACCCAGCGCGCGCAGGGTCAGGGGGCAGGGCGATCCGTCATAGAACGCCTCCAGAACCGCGCGAAACTCGCCCGGCGCGTCCGGCACCGCGGCGAACAGCGTCATGGAAGAACGCAGCTTCTTGGCGTCGATGCTGCCCAGGATATCTTCGGGCCGTTTACCGGCATGGGTCAGCATCAGGCGGCTGACCTCGATCAGGCGGGCGCGCAATGCGGGATGGGCCAGATAGGCGGTCGCCTCGTCCAGATCCCCGATCCCGTAAAGCTGCGCCATATGCGACTGGCCCAGTTCGGCCAGTTGCGGAAAGACGAACCACATCCAGTGGCTCGTCTTCTGTCCTTGGGTCAGTTCGCGCAGGACATCGGGCCAGACGGTGTCCTGCGCCTCGACGAACATGTCCAGTTCGTCATCATCGTCAAAATCGTCTTCGCCGCTCACTTGCCAGCAACGCGACGGTTGCGGGTCGCAAGCAGTTTCAGCCGCAGCGCATTCAGCTGGATGAAGCCCTTGGCGTCTTGCTGGTCATAGGCGCCCGCGTCTTCTTCGAAGGTCACGTGGGCCTCGGAATAAAGCGAGTGATCGGACCAGCGGGCGACGGTGCGTGCCGAGCCCTTGTAGAGTTTCAGCCGGACGGTGCCGGTGACATGTTCCTGGCTCTTGTCGATCAGGGCTTGCAACATCTCGCGCTCGGGGCTGAACCAGAAGCCGTTATAGATCAGCTCGGCATAGCGGGGCATGATCGAATCCTTCAGATGGCCCGCGCCGCTGTCCAGCGTGATCTGTTCGATGCCGCGATGCGCCTCGAGCAGGATGGTACCGCCGGGGGTCTCGTAGACGCCACGCGATTTCATCCCGACAAAGCGGTTCTCTACAAAGTCCAGCAGGCCGATACCGTGCTTGCCACCCAACTCGTTCAGACGGGTCAGGATGGTCGCGGGCGACATCGCCTCGCCGTTGATCGCCACCGCGTCACCCTTTTCAAAGGTGATCTCGATGAACTCGGGCGTGTCGGGGGCGTCTTCGACCGCGACGATGCGCTGGGCGACGTAATCGGGCGCCTCGACGCCCGGATCCTCCAGCACCTTGCCCTCGGACGAAGTGTGCAACAGGTTCGCATCGACCGAGAACGGCGCCTCGCCGCGCTTGTCCTTGGCAATCGGGATCTGGTTCTGTTCGGCGAATTCCAACAGGCGGGTGCGGCTGGTCAGGTCCCACAGGCGCCAGGGCGCGATCACCTTGATCTCGGGGTTCAGCGCATAAGCGGAAAGTTCGAACCGCACCTGGTCATTGCCCTTGCCGGTGGCGCCATGGGCCACCGCGTCTGCGCCATGCTCGGCGGCGATCTCGACCAGACGTTTCGAGATCAGCGGCCGCGCAATCGAGGTGCCCAGCAGATACAACCCTTCGTACACTGCATTGGCGCGGAACATCGGGAAGACAAAGTCGCGCACGAACTCTTCGCGCACATCCTCGATATGGATGTTCTCGGGCTTGATGCCCAGCAGCTCAGCCTTCTTGCGAGCGGGTTCCAGTTCCTCTCCCTGACCGAGATCGGCGGTAAAGGTGACAACCTCGCAGCCATATTCGGTCTGCAACCATTTCAGGATGATCGAGGTATCGAGGCCACCGGAATAGGCCAGGACAACTTTCTTGGGCGCGGACATTGGACTTCCCCATTTACGTATGACGCAAGGGCCGTAGCGGTTTTTGCGGTTGGGGGCAAGTTGCGGCATCCGAACTGCGGCGAAATCGGTGGGAGTAGTCCAGCACACCAATGTATTCCTTGCCTCGGGCGCGGGGTTGCGGCAGTCAGGCGGAATGAGCGATTTCATGACCCGTGCCCGCGCCGCCGAACAGGCGATGCGCGATGTCTTCCCCGCCACGCCGTTGCAGCGCAATGACCATCTGTCGGCGCGTTATGGCGCCGATATCTGGCTCAAGCGCGAGGATCTGAGCCCGGTCAGGTCGTACAAAATCCGCGGCGCGTTCAACGCGATGCGCAAGCAGCCGGGGCAGGCGCTGTTCGTCTGTGCAAGTGCCGGCAACCATGCCCAGGGCGTGGCCTATATGTGCCGGCACATGGGGGTGCGCGGGGTGATCTTCATGCCGGTGACCACACCGCAGCAGAAGATACAAAAAACCCGGATGTTCGGTGGCGATCAGGTCGAGATTCATCTGACCGGCGACTATTTTGACCAGACGCTGGCTGCCGCACAGGCCTGGTGTGCGCAAGAGGGCGGGCATTTCCTGTCGCCATTCGACGACGAGGACGTGATCGAGGGGCAGGCCTCGCTGGCCGTCGAGATCGAGGAACAGCTGGGTGGCGTGCCGGACCATGTGGTGCTGCCGGTGGGTGGCGGCGGGATGTCTGCGGGGGTGGCAACCTGGTTCGGGGATCGCAGCCACTGCATCTTTGTCGAACCCGAGGGCGGCGCGTGCCTGCGCGCAGCGCTGGCGGCGGGGCATCCGGTAAAGCTCGACCATGTGGACAATTTCGTCGATGGCGCAGCGGTGGGCCGGATCGGCGAAAAGACATTCGAACTGCTGAAATCGCGGCACATGTCCGATGTGTTGGTGATGCCCGAGGATCGGATCTGTACCACCATCATCGAGATGCTGAATGTCGAGGGGATCGTGCTGGAACCCGCAGGCGCCCTGTCGGTCGAGGCGGTGGCGGATGTGCAAAGCTTTATCCGTGGCAAGACGGTTGTCTGCGTCACCTCGGGCGGCAATTTCGATTTCGAACGACTGCCCGAGGTCAAGGAACGCGCGCAACGCTATTCGGGGGTCAAGAAATACTTCCTGCTGCGTCTGCCGCAGCGACCGGGCGCGCTGAAGGAATTTCTGAACATTCTGGGGCCCGATGATGATATCGCCCGGTTCGAATACATGAAGAAATCGGCGCGCAATTTCGGATCGGTCCTGATCGGAATCGAAACCGCCCAGCCCGAGAATTTCGAGCGCCTTTACGCTCGTCTGGACGAGGCCGGGTTCACCTATACCGACATCACGCGCAACGAGACGTTGGCGCAGTTCGTGATCTGAACGCGGTCAGATATGACCGGGCAGTTCCGACTGGAACACCGATTTCGACGCCTCGAAACTGTTGATGATTGCATCCAGGTCGACCGCGTCCGCATGGCCGGCGGCCGATTGCCGCTCGCCATCTTGGCACAGGGCGGAAAAGGACTGAAACCCAAGGCTGAGCGCGCTGCCCTTGAGGAAATGCAGGTCCTTTTCAAGCAAGTTGCGGTCCGGTGTCTGGCGAAGACGCGTGATCACCTCTTCGACCTCTTCCAGGAACAGGTCTACAACCTCGTCGAAATCCTCCGCACCGACCTCTTCCCGCAATTGGGTCACGCGGGGCCAGTGAATCATGGCGCACCTCCGTTCTGTCTGCCCAATTCACCCATCATTAGGAGATCGAGGGTAAACAGCCGGTAAAGAGAGGCAGGTGCAAAAGCGGCAATTTGCACTTTCATGAGATGTTAACGGAGGCCTGTCTAGCGTGCCAGTATCCTTGGCCTTGGTGAATTCGGGACAGACGACAGTGTTGCATGGTAGGGAAATGGAGGCCCAGACCGAAATGGAACTGGGCGCAATCCGCCGGGTGCTGGTTGTCGATGACAGCCGATTGCAACGCCGCATCCTGTCGAGCTCGCTGAAGAAATGGGGATTCGAGGTGATCGAGGCCGATAGCGGCGAGGAGGCGATGGAAATCTGCGCTCGCGCCATGCCCGATCTGGTGCTGAGCGATTGGGTCATGCCGGGGATGAGCGGCGTCGACTTCTGCGAGGCGTTCCGGCAACTGAATTCTGACCGATACTGCTATTTCATCCTGCTGACATCCAAGAGCGAAAAGAACGAGGTGGCGCAAGGACTTGACGCCGGGGCCGACGATTTCCTGATCAAGCCGGTCAGTTCGGACGAGCTGCGGGCGCGGATTTCGGCCGGGGACCGCGTGATCGGCATGCAGCGAGAGCTTTCGGCCAAGAACGAGGTTATCGAACAGGCTCTGGACGACCTGAAACGCGCCCACGATGCCATCGACAAGGACCTGATTCAGGCGCGCAAGATCCAGGAATCGCTGGTGCCCGATTTCAGCCAGGATTTTGGTTCGTCACGCATCAGCCTGTTGCTGAAACCCTGCGGTCATATCGGTGGTGATCTCGTCGGCATGTTCTCGCCCGGACCGAATCGTGTCGGATTCTACAGCATCGACGTCTCGGGCCACGGTATCACCTCGGCGATGATGACCGCGCGGCTGGGCGGCTATCTGTCCAGCCGGTACTTCGATCAGAACGTCGCGATGGAGAAACGGTTCAACAAGTTCTACGCCCTGCGCCAGCCGCAGGATGTGGCCGAAACCCTGAACTCGCGCCTGATCGCCGATACCGGGATCGAAGAGTATTTTACCATGGTCTATGCGATCATGGACCTGCGTAGTGGCATGTTGCGGATGGTGCAGGCTGGCCACCCGCATCCTCTGCTTTTGCGCCGGAACGGCACGGCGGAATTCATCGGCGAGGGCGGCGTACCCATCGGCCTGTTGCCGGGCATTCCCTATACGCAGGTCGAGGCGCAGATGGAGGTTGGCGACCGGCTGCTTCTATATTCCGATGGGTTTACCGAGTGCCGTCTCGCCAATGGCGAGATGTTGGAGCCCGAGGGGCTGCTTGCACTGGTCAACGAGTGTAATCCGGAACAGGGCGGGCAGGAGTTTTTGGATGACCTGTTCTGGCGCTTGACGCAGGTGATGTCGCCCGAACACGGGCTTGAGGACGATGTCTCGGCCACGTTCTTCGAGTTCAACGGGCCCTGATCTGCGCCAGGTGCCACGCGGCGAAATGGCGATCACCGGCATTACCCAGCAAGCCCGCAGCGTCCAGCGCCGGCATCCACAGGGCAGCGTGGTCGGGTTCCGTCGGCGGGCCGATACGACGCACGGGCCGGGCGCGATAGATAAGACAGATCTTCTCGGCCCAGAGATCGTATTCCGGCATATAGGCAAAGCGGCGGAATGCACCCACCCGGCGCGGCGCGGCAATCAGCCAGCCAGTTTCCTCGTAAACCTCGCGATGCAGCGCTGTGACCGGCGATTCGCCCGGATCGATGCCGCCGCCGGGCAGTTGCAGATCGGGATCGGGGTCATATTGGCTGGTCAGCAGCAGGTCCGATCCGCGCGGAAGCAGGGCATAGGCCCCCACCCGGGGGATATAGCGGCGCCCCGGCTCGGGGCTTTCCCCAAAACGTCTGATCATGTAGAGGCCCTTTCAACGCGGCTTGTCCGACCCTATATGGTCGCGATATGCCAAGACTTGGCGTGCAAGGAAACCCATGACACTCGGAACCAAAATCGCGTGGGACGACACGGTCCTGCCCTTTCAGCTCGATTTGCCCGACATGCGTGGCCGCGTGGCGCGGCTGGACGGTGTGCTGGACGGCATTCTGAAACAGCATGATTATCCCACCGTGGTCGAGGCCCTGGTGGCCGAGATGGCCTTGCTGACCGCGCTGATTGGCCAGACCATCGGCCTGCGCTGGAAACTGTCGTTGCAGGTACAGTCCAAGGGCGCGGTGCGGATGATCGCCACCGATTACTATGCCCCGCAGGTCGAGGGCGAGCCGGCGCGCATCCGTGCCTATGCTAGTTTCGATCGCGACCGGCTGACCGATGGCGCCCCCTTCGATCAGGTGGGAGAGGGCTATTTCGCGATCCTGATCGACCAGGGCAAGGGGACCCAGCCCTATCAGGGCATCACCCCGCTGGCGGGCGGGTCGCTGAGCGCCTGTGCCGAGGCCTATTTCGCGCAATCCGAACAGCTGCCGACACGGTTTCAGCTGCGGTTCGGAAGATCCACCGAACCGGGTGTGCCAGAGCATTGGCGCGCCGGTGGCGTGATGTTGCAACACATGCCCAAGGCCTCGCCCTTTGCCGCCGGCGGGCCGGGTTCTGGCGATATTCTGACCGCCGCCGATCTGGTGGACGGTGACGAGGGCGAGAACTGGAACCGGGTCAATATCCTGCTCGACACGGTCGAGGATCTTGAGTTGATCGGCCCGGCGCTGCCGCCGACCGACCTGCTGGTACGGCTGTTTCACGAGGAACAACCCCGTGTCTACGATGCACAGTCGGTGCGGTTTGGCTGTACCTGCTCCGAGGAGCGGGTACGCCAGAGCCTGTCGATCTATTCCGCCAAGGATATTGGTCACATGACCACGGATGAGGGAACGGTGACCGCTGATTGCCAGTTCTGCGGCGCGCATTACGTGCTGGACCCGGCCTCGGTCGGGTTCGAGGCGGATCAGGGTGACTGACCCGGTCAACCCTCTGCTTGCGGCGCTGGCCCGGCCCGGGCCGGGGTCGAGTGATTTTGACCTCAATCCCGGTACGGTCCTGCCCGAGGGGCGCAAGTTGCGCCCCGCCGGGGTCTTGGTGCCGGTGACGTTGGCACACGGCGCGCCCCGGGTGATCCTGACCAAACGCTCCTCGGCGCTGAAACATCATCCCGGCCAGATCGCCTTTCCGGGCGGCAAGCAGGACGAAGGCGATGCCGATGTCATCGCCGCGGCCCTGCGCGAGGCACAAGAAGAGATCGGTTTGCCACGAGACCTGCCGCGCGTTCTGGGGACCCTGCCGTCACACGAGACAGTGACCGCCTTTACCGTGACACCGGTGGTAGCAGTGATCGAACGCGCGTTCGACATCCGGCCAGAGCCGGGTGAGGTCGAAGAGGTGTTCAGCGTGCCGCTTGCGCATCTGATGCGGCCCGAGAACTATTCGGTTCAGTCGCGCCGCTGGCGCGGGCAGCGGCGGCACTATTTCACCGTACCCTTCGGGCCTTACTATATCTGGGGCGCCACCGCTCGGATGTTGAGGGGGCTGGCCGAAAGGATGCAGCCGTGACCCGTATCAACGAGGCCTGGTTGACCCACCCGGCAACGCAAAGGGTCTGCCGGACCCTGACAGATGGCGGTGCGCAGGCGCTGTTCGTCGGTGGCTGTGTCCGAAATGCGCTGCTGGGGGCACCGGTCAGCGATATCGACATAACCACCGATGCCCGTCCCGAGCGCGTGATGGAGCTGGCTGCGGCGGCCGGGATCAAAGCGGTGCCCACCGGCATCGCCCATGGCACCGTGACGCTGGTTGCCGGGGGTATTCCGCATGAGGTGACCACCTTTCGCCGGGATGTGGAAACCGATGGCCGCCGCGCGGTGGTCGCCTTTTCCGACTCGATTCACGAGGATGCCGCGCGGCGCGATTTCACCATGAACGCGCTTTATGCCCGGCCCGACGGCACGGTTCTGGACCCGCTGGATGGTCTGCCCGATCTGCAGGCGCGGCGCGTGCGGTTCATCGGCGATGCCACCGACCGCATTTGCGAGGATTATCTTCGTTCGCTACGATATTTCCGGTTCCACGCATGGTATGGCGATGCCGATGCCGGTTTCGATGCCGAAGCGCTTGCGGCGATTGCCGGCAATCTCGACGGGCTGACCCGCCTCTCGCGCGAGAGGGTGGGGGCCGAGATGCTGAAGTTGCTTGCCGCGCCCGATCCGGCGCCCTCGGTCGCCGCCATGCGTGCCGCCGGGGTTCTGGCGCAGCTCTTGCCCGGCGCTGACGATCGGGCGCTGGCGCCGCTGGTGCATCTGGAAGACGGGCTGAGCGCCGACCCGATCCGGCGGCTGGCTGCACTTGGCGACGGCGAAACACTGGACTCGCTCCGGTTGAGCAAGGCGCAGATGGCGGCGCTGGTCACGCTGCGCCGCGCTGCTTTGGGCACAGCCGGGGCCGGAGAGCTGGGGCATGATCTGGGCGCCGAGGCCGCCCGCGATGCGCTTCTATTGCGTGCCGCTTTGCTGGAACAACCGCTTGACCCGCATGCGCCCGCCGCGATTGCGCGCGGTGCTGCGGCCGTGTTTCCGGTCACTGCCCGCGATCTGATGCCTGCCTATTCCGGACCCTCGCTGGGCGCGCGGCTTGCCACGCTGAAAGCGCGCTGGATCGCATCCGATTTCACACTGAGCCGGACAGATTTGCTGGCTCGAGAAGATTGACGTTAGGTCAATCAAATCCTGCGTGACATGCTGAACCTTGCGAGGTTAGGTTTGCTGCGAAACCGATAGGAGGGATGCGAATGTATTACGGGCTCTGGTTCAGCTGAGGCTGGGACGACCGACCCGTTCGGGTGGTGTCCTGCACGCCGCCTCTTTCGCATATTCCCTAATTGCTCAACGGAGCATCCTTTATGTTTCGCTTTTTCGAAAATCTTGTCGATCCCTTTGTCGCCTATGATGAGACGGACACGCCGCCCACTCGGTTGTGGCCCTTCATGCTGGATTACTCCCAGCCGTTTCTGCGCGTCTTTGTCTGGACCGCGCTGCTGTCGATCATCGTCGCCGGGGTCGAGATCGGGCTGATCTACTACATGGGTCGTGTCGTCGATGTGTTGAACGGCGAACCGGCCGAGGTCTGGGCGCGCTACGGCACCGAGTTCATCGTGCTGGCGCTGTTCGTCCTGCTGATCCGGCCCGCGCTGCATGTGGCCGATGTGCTACTGTTGAACAATGCGATCCTTCCCAATTTCGGCACCCTGATCCGCTGGCGCGCGCATAAACACGTGTTGCGCCAGTCGGTCGGCTGGTTCGAGAACGATTTTGCCGGGCGCATCGCCAACCGGATCATGCAGACCCCCCCGGCGGCGGGCGAGGTGATCTTTCAGGTTTTCGACGCGATCTCGTTTTCGCTGGCCTATCTGCTGGGCGCGGCGATCTTGCTTATGGCCGCCGACATCCGGCTGTTGCTGCCATTGCTGATCTGGTTCGCGCTTTATGCCTTGCTGGTGCGCTGGACGATCCAGCGGGTGGGGCCGGCGTCGCAGGCGGCTTCGGATGCGCGTTCGACCGTGACGGGCCGGGTGGTGGACAGCTATACCAACATCCATTCGGTCAAGATGTTCGCCCACGATGATCGCGAGCTGGCTTATGCACGAGAGGCGATCGAGGAAACGCGCCGCACCTTTCAGGTGGAAATGCGGATCTTTACCATCATGGATGTGGTGCTGGTCACCCTGAACGGGCTGCTGATCGTCGGTGTCGTCGGCTGGGCCATCGCGCTCTGGATGCAGGGGCAGGCCAGTGTCGGTCTGGTGGCCGCTGCCTCGGCCCTGACCCTGCGCCTGAACGCGATGACCGGCTGGATCATGTGGGCGCTGACCAGTTTCTTTCGCCAATTGGGTGTGGTGGCCGAGGGGATGGAGACCATTGCCCAGCCCATCGACCTGGTGGATGCGCCGGACGCCCGGCCGCTGGAGCTGACCGAGGGCCGGATCGAGCTGCAACAGCTGTCGCATCACTATGGGCGCGGCGCCGGTGGTTTGGACCGGTTGGACCTGACCATTGCGCCGGGTGAAAAGATCGGGTTGATCGGGCGTTCGGGCGCGGGCAAGTCGACATTGGTCAAGCTGCTGCTCAGGTTCTACGACCCAGACAGCGGTCGTATCCTGATCGACGGGCAGGATATCGCCCGGGTGACCCAGAACAGCCTGCGCAGCCATATCGGCATGGTGCAGCAGGACAGCGCGCTGTTGCACCGTTCGGTCCGCGACAATCTGCTATACGGGCGTCCCGACGCGAGTGAGGAAGAGATGATCGCCGCTGCCAAACAGGCCGAGGCGCATGACTTCATCCTGGACCTCGAAGATCCGCAGGGCAGGCGCGGCTATGATGCCCATGTGGGCGAGCGCGGCGTCAAGCTGAGCGGCGGGCAACGCCAGCGGGTGACCCTGGCGCGGGTCATCCTCAAGGATGCGCCCATTTTGCTGTTGGACGAGGCGACCAGCGCGCTAGATTCCGAGGTCGAGGCCGCCATTCAGGACACGCTCTACGGCATGATGGAAGGAAAGACCGTGATCGCCATCGCTCACCGGCTGAGCACTATCGCGCAGATGGACCGTATCCTGGTGCTGGATCAGGGCCGGATCGTTGAAGAGGGCGATCATGCCGATCTGCTGGCGCAGGGCGGGCTCTATGCCCAGTTCTGGGCACGGCAATCGGGCGGATTCCTGAATGTCGAGGTCGATGGATGAGGCTTGCTGACCTCATCGACCCGTTCCGTGACACGGATACGCCCCCACCCCGACGGCTGGGGGCGTTCATCCGCTGGGCGCTCAGCGGTGCCTGGCCGGTCTTGTTTGCCGCCGCGCTGTTTTCGGCAATGGCGGGTATGTTCGAGGCGATAACCGCGTGGATACTGGGGCAGGTGGTCGACCGGGCGGTCGAACTTGGTCCCGAAGGGTTTTTTGACGGGACCAATCTGGGGGCAATCCTGGCCGCAGGGGCGTTCTTTGTGCTGATCCGACCGGTTGCTTTTGGCCTGTCGGCACTGTCGAACAACTATGTCGTCATGCCCAATATCCCGCCGCTGGTGTTGGCCAAGCTGAATAGATGGACGCTGGGCCAGTCGGTCGGGTTCTTTGACGACGATTTTGCCGGTCGGATCGCGCAGAAACAGATGCAGACCGCAAGCGCGCTCACCTCCGTCGTGTCCGAGACAATCAGCGCGATTGTGTTTGCATTGGCTTCTCTTGTCGGCAGTTTGGCCTTGTTAGGGTCTATTCATCCGCTGGTGATGTTGCCCTTTGCTTTGTGGCTTTGCGCCTATTTTCTGCTCATCCGCTGGTATCTGCCACGGGTGCGCAAACGGTCGGCAGCTCGGGCCGGGGCCCGGGCGATGGTATCGGGTCATGTCGTTGATACGATCACCAACATCAAGACGGTCAAGCTGTTCGCCCACGCCGATGCCGAAGATGTGGCGGCGCGTGATGCCATGGCCGACTTGCGCGAGCGGTCGCTGGATTTCGGATGGCTCTCTGCCAGTTTCCGGTTCTTCCTGATGCTGCTGGCCGGGCTATTGCCGGTGATCCTGCTCGGATCGGCACTGCTTTTATGGCGTGCGGGGGGCGCCAGCGCGGGCGATGTGGTGGTTGCGGGATCGGTTTCGATCCGTATCGCACAGATGTCCGGCTGGGTCAGTTTCACGCTGATGAGCCTTTATGCGAATCTCGGCGAGGTTCAGAACGGCATGAACAGCCTCGCGCGGGTCGAGCGGATCGAGGATATGCACGATGCCCAACCGCTGGTTGCAGGCAGTGGTAAGATCGAATTCGCCGATGTCGGCTTTGCCTATGGGCGGGAAACCGGTGGGGTGGATGCCTTGACGCTGACTGTCGAGCCGGGCGAGAAACTGGGGATCGTCGGCGCCTCGGGAGCAGGGAAATCGACGCTGGTTTCGCTTCTCCTCAGGCTCTACGAGCCGGAAAATGGCGAAATCCGCATTGACGGGCAAGACATTACAACAGTGACGCAAGACAGCCTGCGACGACGGATCGGGTTGGTCACGCAGGAAACCGCAATGTTCAACCGGTCTGCCCGTGACAACATCCTCTATGGCCGCCCCGACGCGACCGAGGCCGAGTTGATTGCCGCCGCTCAAAAGGCCGAGGCACATGAATTCATCCAGGATCTGGCCGACGCCAGGGGGCGCAAGGGGTACGATGCGCATCTGGGCGAGCGCGGAGTCAAGCTGAGCGGTGGTCAGCGGCAGCGGATCGCACTGGCCCGCGCCATCCTCAAGGATGCCCCGATTCTGGTGCTGGACGAAGCTACCAGCGCGCTCGACAGCGAGGTCGAGGCTTCGATCCAGACCGCGCTGCATCGCGTGATGGAGGGTAAAACCGTACTGGCCATCGCGCACCGCCTGTCGACCCTGTCTGAAATGGATCGGATCGTTGTGCTGGACCGGGGCCGGATCGTTGAAAGTGGCACGCACGAGGCGCTGTTGGCCCGCAATGGTCTCTATGCCCGGTTCTGGCATCGGCAATCCGGCGGGTTCATCCGCACGCAAGCGGCCGAGTAAGGGCTTTTCGCCTTGCGCGCGCCCCTGTATCAGGCGGCCATGACACAAGAGATAACCATTACGCGGCTGGGCCATCAGGGCGACGGGATCGCCCCCGGCCCGATCTATGTACCGCGCAGCCTGCCGGGCGAGGTGGTCAGCGGCACGCCCGAGGGCGACAGGCTGGCCGATATGCGGGTGGTGACACCGTCGCCGCATCGAGTGGCGCCGCCCTGCCGCCATTACCGCGCCTGCGGCGGCTGCCAGTTGCAGCATGCCTCGGACCGGTTCGTCGCCGAGTGGAAGCAAGAGGTGGTGTGCGCCGCATTGGCGGCGCAAGGGATCGAGGCGGTGATGCGCCCCGTTCATACCTCGCCGCCGCAGTCACGCCGTCGGGCAACCATTGCGGTGCGCCGCACCAAGAAGGGTGCGCTTGCCGGGTTTCATGGCCGCGCCTCGGACGTGATCACCGAGATTCCGGATTGCCAATTGCTCGACCCCGCGCTGCTTGCCGCTATTCCGGTGGCCGAGGCGCTGGCCATGCTGGGTGGCAGTCGCAAGGGCGTCATGGCGGTGACACTGACCCTCTCCGACGCCGGGCTGGACGTGGCGGTGCGCGGTGGCAAACCGCTTGATGGCCCGCTTGAGGTGGCGCTGGGCCAATTGGCCGAGGCGCAGGGGCTGGCCCGGCTGGCCTGGGAGGGTGAGGTGATCGCCATGCGACAGCCGCCCACGCAACGGTTCGGCAAGGCGGCGGTCGTGCCGCCGCCGGGCGCCTTTCTGCAAGCCACCCGCGATGGTGAACAGGCGCTGTTGGCAGCGGTACGAGAGATTGCGGGCAATGCCAGGCGGGTCGCCGATCTGTTTGCCGGTTGCGGCACGTTTGCGCTGCCGCTGGCCGAGATCACCGAGGTGCATGCGGTCGAGGGTGAGGCCACGATGACCGCCGCGCTGGATCGGGGCTGGCGTCGTGCGCAGGGCCTGAAACGCGTGACCACCGAGGCGCGTGATCTGTTCCGCCGCCCTCTGCTGCCCGACGAACTCGCCGTTTTTGACGCGGTGGTGTTGGACCCGCCCCGCGCCGGGGCCGAGGCGCAGGTGGCCGAGCTGGCCCGCGCCAAACCACCCGTCATCGCCTATGTCAGCTGTAACCCGGTGACCTTTGCCCGCGATGCCAAAACGCTGGTTCAGGCTGGCTATTGCTTGAATTGGGTGCAGGTGGTCGATCAGTTCCGCTGGTCGGCGCATGTGGAGCTTGCGGCGTCCTTCTCGCGGGTCCATATCGGCGGCTGAGCAACAAGGAGCGCGCGATGCAGAGATTGCAGGCATTCATCGACCGGCCCGGATTTGGCCGGTTCATCACCGCCGTGATCATGCTGAACGCCGTTGTGCTGGGGATGGAAACCTCGCCCTATCTGATGGAGCGGTGGGGCGGGCTGATCCTGGCCGCCGACCGTATCTGTCTGGGCATCTTCATCGTCGAGATCGCGCTGAAGCTGATGGCGCAGCGGCAGCGCTTTTTCCTCAATGGCTGGAACCTGTTCGATTTCGTGATCGTGGGCATCGCCCTGATCCCCGCCGCTGGGGGCCTGTCGGTGCTGCGGGCGCTGCGCATCTTGCGGGTGCTTCGCGTTATCTCGGTCGCGCCGCGCCTGCGCCGCGTGGTCGAAGGCTTCATCACCGCGCTGCCCGGCATGGCCAGCGTTTTCCTGCTGATGACCATCATCTTCTATATCGGTTCGGTGATCGCGACCAAGCTCTTTGCCACCTCTTTCCCCGACTGGTTCGGCGACCTGGGCTTGTCTGCCTATACGCTGTTCCAGATCATGACGCTGGAAAGCTGGTCGATGGGCATCGTTCGACCGGTGATGCAGGTCTATCCCTATGCCTGGTTGTTCTTTGTCCCCTTCATCATGATCACCACATTTGCGGTGGTGAACCTGCTGGTCGGTCTGATCGTGAACTCGATGCAGGACGCCCATCATGCCGAGGACGGTGTCCGCACCGATGCCTATCGGGACGAGGTTCTGGCCCGTCTGGAGCAGATCGAACAGCGGCTTGGCGCATTGGGTGAAACCAAAAAGTGATTTTGCCCGGCCCCGATTCCGGGGTATTCGGGGGACCATTGAGAAAAAGAACGAGGCAGTGATTATGGATCGTCGGCATTTTGGTCTTGGTGCGGTTGCCGCGCTTGGCCTGTCGGCCTGCGGCAGTCAGGACAGCAAGTTCCGCCGCTATTACGGACCTGCGGTCACCTCGGTCGTGATCAACAAGGGTGCACGCAAGATGTACCTGTTGAACAACGAAAAGGTGCTGAAGGAATACAAGGTCGATCTGGGCTTTGCCCCGGCCGGGCACAAACAGTTCGAAGGCGATGGCAAGACGCCCGAAGGCACCTATCTGATCGACCGCCGCAATCCCAACAGTGCGTTCCACTTGTCGCTGGGCATATCCTATCCCAATGCCCGCGACGTGGCCTATGCCCAGGCGATGGGCAAGAAGCCGGGCGGCGAGATCTTCATTCATGGGCAACCCAACCTGTTGCGCGACCGCAAGAAGGCGAAGAAACAACCGGATTGGACCGCAGGCTGCATCGCCGTCAGGAATGAAGAGATTGAAGAGATTTATGCCATGGTGCGCGACGGAACGGTGATCACCCTGCGCGCGTGATCGCAGCTGGCCCCGGTTGTTCAAAGGCCAGATCGTTGTCGGGCGAGACCCACACTGTTGTTGCTGTGTTGCTGCGCAGCGGATCCACCGCAAATCCGATATCCGCCAGCAGATGCGGCGCGGTTTCCGCGAGGCGGATCAGATCCGCTTCGAGCACCGCACGCTCCCGCTCTCTCTTTCGATCAATAATGCTGATCCAACGAAAGAACCAGGCGCGCAATCCCGGTTTGGTGGCATTCACAGGGCTTTCGTAAACGCCGCAAGAATTCATGATATTTTCCCCTTGGTTATCTGGTCATAACCAAAGCTGGACCCTCGATCTCTTGCCTTCAACGCAAGCTTTCTCGTAACTTGGATTAGGAATTCTAATCCAAAGGGTTTGCACATGCGATTGCCGCCGCTGAATGCTCTGCGCGCATTTGAAGCTGCCGCGCGTCACAATGGGTACATTGCGGCCGCCGAGGAGCTTTGCGTGACCCGAGGTGCTGTGAGCCGTCACATCAAGTTGTTGGAGGAGCATCTGGGCGTTGCCCTGTTCCACCGAAACCACCGCGGGGTCGATCTGACCGCGGCGGGGCGGCAGTTGCTGCCTGTGTTGACCGAGGCGTTTGCCCGGATCGGACGAGAAGCCGAACAGATCTCTTCCGTGACTCAGGACATCCGGATCATCTGTCCGCCGGCGTTGTCAATTCGCTGGCTGTTTCCACGACTGGAGAACTTCCAGGCAGCGCATCCCGGCATCCGTGTCCGGATGACCACAGAGTTTTACGGCGCCAAGGGATTTGACGGTACCGAATATGATCTCGGTGTGTCGGTCGAACATGTCCACGGACGGCCAGCGGGTATCACCAGCATGCCGCTGTTCCCAATGGTGCTGTCCCCGGCCTGTTCCCCGGCTTTGCTACGTCAACAGTCCCTCAGGACACCTTCAGATCTTGCGCGGATGGTCTTGTTGCATGAATCTCCGCAGCGCCGGGACTGGGCGCATTGGCTGGCCAGCTTTGGGATACGCGGGATTGATGCGGCAAGCGGACCGACATTTCCGAATCTGGATATGGCCGCAAGGGCGGCGGCGATGGGGTCAGGCGTTGTGATGGCGGACCTGGCTCTGTGTCACGAAGAACTGCGGAATGGAGCGCTTGTGCTTCCCTTTCCCGAGATGACCTGTGTCACACCACAAGGGGGATATGTCCTGATCGGTATGCGTGACCGTTGGGACGAACCCCATCTGCGGGCGTTTCGGGAATGGGTGGCGCAAGATTGCGCTGATCTCATGCCAGATCTCGGGGCCTAGCCAATCTGTGTCACGCCTGGCTGCCGGCCCATTTCCCGAACCCGAACAGGACATAGTCGCGCTGATAGATGTCGGCGACCAGCGCCTCGAGCGCGTCATCATAGATATCGCCCAGCGGGATCGGCGTATCGGGGGCGGCACGAGGCGGCTCGGGTGGTTCGGCATGGCCGAAGCGGCGGGCCAGCGCAGGCAAATCGCTCGCGATTTCGTCTTCGCGCAGGATCAGGTCTGGACTGACGAAGTCGGAAAAGCTGTTTAGTGCGTGAGCCTGACTGCACCAGGATCCGTCAATGCGGATCGCTGTCTGCCCGGCGAGGTTCATGCGGACAAATTCCAGAAAGGCCTCGAACGCGGCGCGGTGATCGGCGCGTCCGTAATCCGGGCCGGGGCTGTCCTCGGGTATCGGCAGGTTGAACTGTCGGCGCAGGGTGTTGCGGATCTTGGTGAAACAGCCCGGCCCCTTGTTCAGGATGCGATGGCAAAAGGCCGAATGCGCACGTGCCAAAGGGTGACGCAGCACCGTGAACGAGCGGTGTCCCTCGTTACCCTTGAGCCAGCCGCGTACCTGTTTCTGGTTCAGGCCGGTGCCCAGCGCCGCATCGACAACACCGTCCAGATCTGCCATCCAGCGGCGAACCTCGTCCTCGGGGCCGCCACGCACCGGCAGATAGATCAAAGGTGTCACCGCGCCGGTAACATAGGTCGGTACCGCGGGGCCACGGCGCGGTTCGAAATTGGGAGTCCGTGTCAGGTTGAAACGGTCCAGCCCACTCAGGGCCTCGACCATCTCGCCCGCATTCACCACCTTGGAGGTGACGGGGCTGGGGTTCTGGCGCTTCAGGTTGTCATCCAGTTGGTCCAGCCGCGCGGGCACGCCCAGCCATTGCGCCAGCCCGTTCATCACCGCCAGGTCCTGAAGATCCTCGTAGGCGACATAGAACGGGGTCTGGCCGCTGCGCTGCAGGCTGTTGAGCAGAAAGACCTGGAAATCCTGCAACGCCTCGACATGACGCGCAAATTCCTCTGCATCAAAGCGGGCCTGCGCTTCTTTCCGACGCTTGATGTTGGTCAGCTTCCACTGTCCGGTTTCCTTGGCGATCTTCCACGAGACATAGCTGTCGAGCGGATTTCGGGTCAGGATGATCTTGGCGCAGCGCGGATCAGACAGGACGAGGTCTAGAACGCGCGGATCGTGGTCGTGAAAGAACCGGAACCCGGCCAGCACCCCGCGCGCGTCCCGCACCGCGTCGATCAGGCATTGGGGGTTGGCGTCTCGCATGTCTTGGCTGATATCAAGAATCTCTGTCTTGTTGGGATAGCCAATGAAATGCGGGTTGAACGCCTCGCCGACACAGGCCACCCCGTCCAGCGCGTTCAGGTTCGCCTCGAGAAAGTTGGAGCCTGTCCGCATCTCGGCGAAGACTACGAAGTAATCGAAAGGGCTGCTCATACGTCCTTATCGCACCAAATAGGGTTTGCGTGTCGGTTTGGGGTTATTGACCAGGGCCGGTTCGACCGGGAAGTCACCCATCAGATAGGGGTGCATGCCCTGATTCTTGAGGTTCTGAAGGAACTGTCCAAAGCCGGTCAGATCGACCATTGTCGGCGCCTCGGTCAGGCGGCGCGGGCTGGATTGCCCGATTTCGTCGACGATGGTCTGGATCGGTTCCATCGGGGCCTCGACAAACTCGGCCATGGTCCAGATCCGCACCCGTGCCTTGGTCCAGACCGAGCGCAGGATCTCCAGTTGCTTACTTTCGATCCGTTGCAGGCGCGCGGCCTCCTTGCGGAGGTCGGCAAAATTCCGGTTCGATTTGAACAGCGGCACCGCCCAGGCGCCGGTAATGACCGAGATCTGGGCGTTGGGATCACGCGCCAGAAGCCAGTTGATCTCCTGATTGTCGGCAGGGCCGAACTGGAAACACTGGCGTTCCCCGCGCGTGTTCCAGATCAGCGAGGTCAGGAAACTGGTGGGATTGTAGTCGCGCAACATCGCGCTGTCGCTGAGCGCACCGTTGATCAACCGCTCGCCCCCGGCGAATTCCGCGCGGTCGGGACCAAAGAGATGCCCATGCACGCGGGTGCCGGTGGCCTTGGCCAGCCAGGGTTCGAAGTCCTCGAAAAGTTCGGTAAAGCCCTGGAACACCGAATACGGGTTCGAGGTCAGGCCGTTCTCGTTACCGTGGCGGGGAAAGCGGCTTTGCATGTACAAACCATCGCGCCCGCGGGTCCGGCGCTCGACCGCCTTCGCAAAGATGCGGTCGATCTTGCCCGGGTTCGGCTCGGTCCGTTTCATCGCGCCGGCCTGATCTGTCAGAAAAGCCTGGTACAGCCGCTCGGCGCGCGGCCAGATCTTGCGGGCAACGAAACAGTCGGAACGGCGCAGCAATTGCAGGTGGTCGTCGTAGAAGATATGCGGCTTGCCCTGGAAATCGAACTTGCTCAACGTCAGTGAGCGGCTTTCGATATTGGCCGAGAACTGGCGGGCGAGGGTCTGGAAATAGCTTTCGTCAGGTATCCAGACCTTGCGGAAATAGCGGTCATAAGTGTCGCGCTCGGGGTCCTGAAGGATCGCTGAAAGCGTATGCCGCGTCAGGCACCACCATTGGCTGCCCATGTGTGGGACCAGTCCGGCGGGTATCCGGCGCTTGAACCCCAGTCGCCGTTGCAGGTTAACGTATCTGTCGAACAGATAGCGGTGCTTCTTCCACGAAAAGGGAAAGCGCAGCGTGAAACGCTCATGGTCGAGACCGCCCACCGTCCATGGCACATCTGCGGTGGTCGCGCTTTCGATGAAATCGGTGCGCGGTCGGGCCGCAAGATAGTCGATCAGTTCTTGCACCGGGCGCAGCGGCAGGCACGAGCCGGAGGCCAGATAGACATGCCGGACATCGGCAAACTCGGCCAGCAGCTGCTCAGAGGCCGCCTGTGACGCGGCGACGATCCCCCAGGTGCCCCATTCACATCGGTGCCGGGTGCTGAAGCGGATCAGCGGGTCCTTGATACAGGCATCGTGAAACGCCTTGAACGTCTTGCGCGACACGTTGCGGTCCACATGGATCACCACCGGGCAGCCCGAAGCAGTCCAGTGCTGGGCCACCTGCTGCGCCCTATCAAGCGCGGTATGCACCAGCATGACGATGCCGACCGTGCTCATGCCCAGTTCCCCTTGGACATGAGGCCGAGAATCTCCAACTGGCGCCAGTTGATGTATTTCTCGGACCATTTGCACCACAGGTCGGGCTGGCTCTCGACCTTTTCGGCATAGGCCTTGTATTCCACCGAGTTGGAATAATGCTGGCGGCGTGTCAGCTCTTCGGCCGCCTTGGCGGTGAGCGTGTCGAGGAATTTGGTGTGCAACAGCGCGCCGCTGGCCTTTTCACCACCCCATTCCTCGTAAACCTGGTTCAGGCCGCGCGGCAACAGGGTATGGGTTGAACTGACGTATGCATAGCGCCGGTTCCACTTCACCAGCGGGGTCTTGTTAAGGGCAGGTGCCTTCTTGGGGTTGTCGGAAAAGAACACTCGGCTGCGCGGCCCGCCCTGGATCCACAGGTTTCCGTATTCGGGGTTCTTCTTGATCGAGTAATTTCCACTGTCGAACCAGTTGGCTATCTCCAGCGGGTTCTGCCCCTCGGCATAGGGGACACTGTCGATCCGACCCTTTGGATAGACATCGATCAGCATCGCGCTGAAAGACCGGATCGAGGAATTGTCGAGCCAGTCTGTCAACGCCTGTATCGGGCGGGTATCGCAAAAAGGATAGATAAAGAATTCGTCGGGATCGACAACCAGAACCCAATGATCGTGGGCATAGCTCCGCTTGAGCCAGTTCATCCAGTCAACGCCGAATGTGGCGGACTTGTAGCTGTGCGTGGTGTGCCAGACCGACACATCGGGATGTCCGTTGAGATAATCGAGCGTGCCGTCCGTGCTGTCATTGTCCACGAAAAGGAAATGGTCGATCCCAAGTTCCCGATAGTAACGCAAGAAATAGGGCAGGCGGATCTTTTCGTTCCGCACGGTGCTGACAAGCAGCACGTCGCCGGGTCGAATTGCGGCGGTATTGTTCTGAACGGCGCGCAATTCACGGGACTTGCGGATGCAACGCAAAAGACGGCGCTTGCGCCGCACTCTCATCCGATAGGACTCCCAAAGGCTCACGCTGCTATCCACTCTTCTTATGACGCGAGCATGCCCGGTACTTATAACCAACAAACCCAATTGGTATTGACCGTTTATGTCACTGAAACATCTATGGAAGCAACGGGTTTAGAAAGCGTTACATCAATCCTGAT
This sequence comes from Ruegeria sp. YKSF070, assembly GCF_059612725.1. Classification (NCBI taxonomy): domain Bacteria; kingdom Pseudomonadati; phylum Pseudomonadota; class Alphaproteobacteria; order Rhodobacterales; family Roseobacteraceae; genus Ruegeria; species Ruegeria sp. YKSF070. The sequence goes on from NZ_JBXWRD010000015.1 coordinate 80,700, forward strand.
GCCGCAACCGTGACTTTCCCCCGGTCTCGGTTGTATTCTGGCTCTAGTCCCAACCTCCGGGCGAAAGGAGCCCGAGCGCACTCAATTGCGTCCAGCCCGCGAACCGGGTCGAGGATGATGTCCAGAAATCGGGAGAGGCGGTCAGCTCGTCATAGTAATGGTCGAAATCGGCAGGCGTGTGAAAATGCTGCTGTCTCGTCTTTTCTTCGGCCGATCTGGAAACAATGTCGGGCAGAAACTTGGTGTGCAGCAGCACGCCCGAGGGCGCGCTGTCCCCCGGCCCGCCATAGGCCGCGTTCAGTCGGCGGGGCAGGGCGGAATGACACGAGTTCACATAGGCATAACGTCTGTCCCAGCGGATCAGCGGTATCTTGTTCAGTGTCGGTGACCGGCGCGGCTCATCGGCAAAGAACATCCGCTCGCGCGCGCCGCCCTGAACCCACAGGTTCCCCAGTGGCTGTTGGCGCTGGGCGCGATAGGGGCCGGCATCGAACCAGTGAAGCACATCCAGCGGATCGTCGCCCGGCGCATGGATCTGCGCCGCGACCGGCCCCTTGGGGTAAAGGTCCAGCATATGGGCGCCAAAGTTGTCCCGCCCTTGCCCATTCAGCCAGCCAGTCAATGCATGCAGGTCGCGGCGGTCATGATGGGCATAGACCAGCAGCTCGTCCACATCGACCATCAGGCACCAATGCCCGTGCGCGTGGCGCATCTGAAGCCATGTCATCCAGTCGAGCCCGAAGCGGGAGTCGCGGTAATTGGCCCCGGTCCGCCAGAGCGAGACATCGGGCTGCGCCATCAGCAGCTCGTCGCTGCCATCGTCGCTGCCGTTGTCGACCATCAGAAAATGATCGACACCGAGGTTGCGGTAGTAGTCCAGGAACCAGGGCAGGCGCAGCGCCTCGTTCCTGAGCGTGGTAACGGCCAGAACCTGACCCGGTCGGATCGCTGCGGTTCGGTCGGACAGCGCGGTCAGCGCGTGGCGGCTGCGGAAAGCGCGCCAGAGCAACCGCCGCCGTTTCCACCGCAACCGATAGGCATCGGCCCATCCGATCGGCGATAGCGGCGGTGCGGGGCTGCTGGTCATCCGGTCCCTCGTGTCAGTCCAGCCCCATCGCGGCCATCATCTCTTCGATCCGGGCCACGTCCTCGGGGTTGTTCAGCTCCCAGAACTGGCGCCCGCGCGCCTCGACCTCGACGCACAGAACCTTGCGCCCGTTTTCCATGAAGCGCAGCTGTTCCAGCCCTTCGAGGGTTTCCAGTGGCCCTATCGGCCAGGTCGGATAATCCGCCAGCGCGCCGGGCCGATAGGCATAGACGCCCACATGGTGAAACACCGGGGTGGGGGCGTCGTCGGCATTGACCTCCGATGTATAGGGGATCACCTCTTTCGAGAAATACAGCGCGCTGCGGTCGGTGGCGAACACCGCCGTGGTACCGCCGACGCGGCCATGTTTGCGGTCGTTCAGAAAGCTGTTCAGCGCCATCCCGTCGCAGCGCAGCACCGGCGTGGCGATGTCGGCCTCGGGCGCGGCGCGCAGCCCCGAAATCAGGTCTTCGACAAACCAGTGCGGCGTCAGCGGCGCATCGCCTTGCAGGTTGACCACGATGTCGTGCCCACCGCCCAGCGCAGCATGCGCCTCGGCGCAGCGCTCGGTGCCGTTGACGCAGTTGGACGAGGTCATGACAACCTCGGCCCCGAACCCTTCGGCCACCTCGCGGATGCGGTCGTCATCGGTGGCGACCACCACCCGGTCGGCGCCACGTACCGCCATCGCCGCCCGCCACGAGCGTTCGATCAGCGTCATTTCCTTGCCACTGGCGCCGGTCAGGCTGACCAAAGGCTTGCCGGGATAGCGGGTCGAGGCATAGCGGGCGGGAATGGCGATGAGGACGGACATTCAGGCTTCCTTGAGGGTGACGCTCGGCGCGTAGGCGATGAAGAACGGGTTGGCATAGCCTTCCTTGCCGTAGGTCAAAGGCTGGTGATTGTCGAAACGTACCACCTTGCCCCCGGCTCCGGCCAGAACGGCGTGACCGGCGGCGGTGTCCCATTCCATGGTGCGGCCAACACGCGGGTAAAGATCCGCCTCGCCCGTGGCCACCAGACAGAATTTCAGCGAGGAGCCGGCGCTCTTGCTGTCCTTGACGGCGTATTTTCCGATGTAATCCTCGGTCGCCTGGTCGCGGTGCGACTTGGACGCCACCACCATCAGCGCGGCATTATCGGCCTCGGCTACCCGGATCGTGTTAAGAACGCCGGGCAAATGCTTGTCCAGCGCTCCAGTCTCTTCGACCGACGAACCATCGGCCAGCGTGTAGAACATCCGTCGCTTGGCCGGGGCATAGACCACGCCCCGCGTGGGCGCGCCGTTCTCGACCAGCGCGATATTCACCGTAAAATCGCCGCGCCGGTTGATGAATTCCTTGGTCCCGTCCAGTGGATCGACGATCAGGAAGGTGTCGCCTGTCTGGCTGTGCGAGGCCGCCTGTTCCTCGGTCACCAGCAGGATATCGGGGAATGCCGTGCGCAGCCCGGCCGAGATCAGCGCGTCGGCGGCCTCGTCCGCCTCGGTCACCGGGCTGGAATCGGATTTCACCTTTACCGCGAAATCGTCGGCGTCATAGATCGACATGATCTTGTCGCCCGCTTCGAGCGCGAGCCGCCGGATGACAGGAATTAGTTCCTCGTAGGTCACAAAAATGCTCCGATCGTGGGATTTGTTGATCCAAGATGCAGGTGCCCTTATGCTGTGATGGCAACGGAACGGCAAGAATTCCGTGCAAGGCTTGGGCAATTCGACAGAAAGCAGCAACGTGTTTCGATATCGGCGACACAAATCAATGTTGAGCGGCGCCATCACCATGGCCGAGCTCATTTTTCACAACGCGGTTCGCAGTGTGCGCCAGGGCCATTCCAACGCCTATTTGGCGATGGCCAAGAACATGATGCAGATTCTGGTATTTGTCATGGTGTTCTACCTGATGTTCCAGATATTGGGGCTGCGCGGATCGGCGATCCGGGGCGATTTCCTGCTCTACATCATGTCCGGCATCTTCCTGTTCATGACGCATATCAAGACGGTTGGCGCGGTGGCCGGCGCCGAAGGGCCCAACAGCGCCATGATGAAACACGCTCCCATGAATACGATCGTTGCCATCCTCTCGGCGGCATTGGGGTCGCTCTATATGCAGTTGTTGACGCTGCTGCTGATCCTGTTTGGCTATCACGTGATATTCAAGCCTATCGAGATCGCCGATCCTGCCGGTGCGTTTGGCATGTTGATGCTGTCCTGGTTCACTGGATTTGCGGTCGGACTGGTCTTTCTGTCGATCAAACCTTGGGCGCCGATGCTGGTGGGGGTGATGACCACGCTTTATCAGCGCGCCAACATGATTGCCTCGGGCAAGATGTTCGTGGCCAATACCTTGCCGGGTTACATGCTGGCCATGTTCGATTGGAACCCGCTTTTTCACGCTATCGACCAGTGTCGCGGCTTCGTGTTCCGCAACTATTTCCCGCACAACAGCAACTGGCACTATGCGCTGTGGCTGGGGATCATCCTGATCATGATCGGGCTGATGGGCGAATTCTATACGCGCCGGCACGTCTCGGCCAGCTGGTACGCGCGGCGATGAGGTGGCTTTTTGCCCTCCTGCTGGTTCTGGCCGGGCCGCTTGCCGCCAATCCGGTGCCGGCGCTTTATGACGTAACCGGTGTTGCCGCCGACGATGTGCTCAACGTGCGGGCAGAGCCCTCGGCCAGTTCCGGGGTGATCGGCTCGCTGGCGCCCGATGCGGTCGGGGTCGAAGTTGTCGATCTGACCCTTGACGGCAAATGGGGCCGGGTGAATGTGAACGAGATGAGTGGCTGGGTTTCCATGCGATACATGCGGCGGCAGCCCGATGCGGCCGAGGTCTGGATGACTCCGCGCTTTGTCTGTTCGGGGACTGAGCCGTTCTGGTCGCTGACCGTTGAACAGGGGGTGGCGGCGCGATTTCAGGTCATGGGCGAGGCCGAACAGCACCTGCCTGCCGGTCTGCTTCAACCCGGAGTGGGAGTGATCGACCGGTTCGCTTTGCCACTGGGCCACAACGTTGCCATCCTGCGACAGATGCAGTGCCATGACGGCATGTCCGACCGGGCCTATGGGCTGGATGTGGGGCTGATGCTGAATGGATCGCTTTATGCTGGCTGCTGCACGCTGTTGGCGGACTAGGCCGCCACCCGCAGCGTCAGGTTAAGCCGCCCACCCTTGGGCAACAGCCGGGACGAGCCGAACCGGATACGGTCGATGCCGTGATAGATCAGCCGCGCCGGCCCACCCATCACCACCACATCGCCGGAATTGAGCCAGACAGAATCGGTCTTTCCGCCGCGAGTGGTGTTCCCGATCCGAAACAGCGCATCGTCGCCAAGAGACAGCGACACGACGGGCCAAGTCAGATCGGCCTCGTCGCGATCCTGGTGAAGGCCCATCCGGGCGCCCTCGCCATAGTAGTTGATCAGGCAGCAATCCGGAACGTGGTCCTGCCCGGTGACCCCATGCCACAGATCCAGCACTTCGGGCGGGATCGCGGGCCAGGCCATGCCCTTGGGATGGGTCGGTTGATAGCGATAGCCACCCTTGTCCGTCACCCAGCCCAACGGCCCGGCCGAGGTCATGCGTACCGAGAGCGGTTTGCCGTTCGGCATGGTGGGCGTAAACAGCGGCGCGGCCTTCAGAACCGGGCGCAGCGCCTCGATTAGCCGTGCCTGGGCCGGCCCGTCGAGCGCGCCCTTGCGAATTTCGACACCGCGCAGGTTCAACATGGTCATTCCCTGCCAGACCCTTTCCTTGACGAAGCCTTGTCAAAAAGCATGCAGATTCGCGAAAACCTGCAATTCTGCATGCTTGCAGCACCTGTTTCCGCCCCCTATATACGCCGGGACGCGCCGTGGTGTAGGCCATTGCGCAAACAGATCGGGGCCGGAATGCCAAAACGGGTTCAGGTCTCGAGCCATCGCCTTGAAGAGAAAGGGATCGAACAAATGGGTAAAGTTATCGGTATCGACCTGGGCACCACCAACTCGTGTGTAGCCATCATGGACGGCGCCCAGCCGAAAGTCATCGAAAACTCGGAAGGGGCGCGGA
>NZ_JBXWRD010000016.1:0-84100 GCF_059612725.1 Ruegeria sp. YKSF070
TCTACCTGCCCGGCTACATTCCCGAGATCGGCGATGGCGAGACGGTGGTGCCCGCCTTCTACGTCATCGTGTTCCTGACCATTCTGGCAGCGGCTTATTCCTCTACCGATCTGAAATATGTGCGCGTGCTCTCGGTCGGCTCGACCTTTCTGTTCCTGGCGCTGATCCTGGGCATGTGGGCAGCGGCGGGCATGGGGCTGGGCGGGGTCGGCCAGAACCTTGGCCTGCTCGGCGCCTATTTCGGCAACCTGCAGGAATTCGTTCTGCCGCTGACCGATTACCACGCCTTCTACCTGTTCTGGTGGTTCGCATGGTCGATCATGATCGGTCAGTTCACCTCGCGCTTTGTCGGCGGGCTGAAGACCTGGCAGTTGCTGATCGCGCTCCTGGTCTTTCCCTCGATCCCCTTGGCGATCTGGTTCTCGGTTCTCTATTTCTATCACGAGAACGGGATCAGCACCGCCGGGCTGACCAATGTCGCGATGATCGTGGTGGGTATCACCTTTGTCATCAACTCGCTCGACTCTCTGATCCGGCTTTACACCGACAACCTGTCGATCACGGTCGAGCGGCTGGGCCGTCCGGTCTATATCGCGGGCAATGTCGGTGTGCTGTTCGCGCTGACCCTGCTGTTCCAGAGCCAGTGGCTCCAGATCCAGTGGGTCGGCTCGATCGTGATCGGCCTGTACCTGGCCTGCGTCCTGTTCATTGCGCTGCGTCACCGCAGCACGGTGATGGCGATCAGGACATCCCCCGAGGACCGCGCGCTCGATTTCCACAAGGTCGAGAGCGTGCACTGACACAACCGGACCCGGCCCTTGTTGGCCGGGGTCCCCCTTTGGCGTGCGCAAGGCGGCGCCGGCAGCAAGGAAAGACAGACGGATGGAAGCGGATTTTGTCATCGTGGGGGCCGGCAGCGCGGGCTGCGCCATGGCCTACAGGCTCAGCGGGGCGGGGGCCTCGGTGCTGGTGATCGAACATGGCGGCACCGATGCCGGGCCGTTCATCCAGATGCCCGCCGCGCTCAGCTATCCGATGAACATGTCGCGTTACGACTGGGGTTATCTGTCCGAGCCCGAGCCGCATCTGAACAACCGCCGCCTGGCTTGCCCGCGCGGCAAGGTGATCGGCGGGTCCTCCTCGATCAACGGCATGGTCTATGTGCGCGGCCATGCGATGGATTTCGACACCTGGGCCGAGATGGGCGCCGATGGCTGGGCGTATGCTGACGTGCTGCCCTATTACAAGCGGATGGAGACCTGGCACGATGGCGGCCATGGTGGCGATGCCAACTGGCGTGGCACCGACGGGCCGCTGCATGTGACCCGAGGCCCGCGCACCAACCCGCTGTTCAAGGCCTTTGTCGATGCGGGTAAGCAAGCCGGGTACGAGGTCACTGGCGACTATAACGGCGAGAAGCAAGAGGGCTTTGGCCCGATGGAGCAGACCGTCTGGAAGGGGCGTCGCTGGTCCGCGGCCAATGCCTATCTGAAACCGGCGCTCAAGCGCGAGAATTGCGATATCCTGCGCGGGCTGGCGGCCCGTGTGGTGATGGAAGAGGGGCGCGCCACCGGGGTCGAGATCATCCGGGGCGGTAAGGCCGAGGTGATCCGCGCGCGGCGCGAGGTGATCATCGCGGCCTCGTCGATCAACTCGCCGAAACTGCTTATGCTGTCGGGCATCGGCCCCGCGGCGCACCTCGCCGAACATGGCATCGCGGTTGTGGCCGACCGCCCCGGCGTGGGGGCCAATCTGCAGGACCATCTGGAGCTTTACATCCAGCAGGCCGCGATCCAGCCGGTGACGCTCTACAAGTACTGGAACCTGTTGGGCAAGGCGGCCATCGGCGCACAATGGCTGTTCACCAAGACCGGTCTGGGCGCCTCGAACCAGTTCGAAAGCGCCGCTTTCATCCGTTCGCAGCCCGGCGTGCCCTATCCGGATATCCAGTACCATTTCCTGCCTATCGCGGTGCGCTATGACGGGCAGGCCGCCGCCGAGGGCCATGGCTTCCAGGCCCATGTGGGGCCGATGCGCTCGCCCTCGCGCGGGGCGGTCACGCTGCGCTCGAACCAGCCCGAGGACGCGCCGGTGATCCGCTTCAACTACATGAGCCACGAAAAGGACTGGGCCGATTTCCGCACCTGTATCCGGCTGACGCGCGAGATCTTTGGCCAAGAGGCGTTCAAACCCTATGCTGGCAAGGAGATCCAGCCCGGTTCCGCGGTGCAGAGCGACGAGGACCTCAACGCCTTCATCGCCGAACATGCCGAAAGCGCCTATCACCCCTGCGGCACCTGCCGCATGGGTCGCGCCGACGATCCGAACGCCGTGGTCGACGGTCAGGGCCGGGTAATCGGGGTCGATGGGCTGCGCGTGGCCGACAGCTCGATCTTTCCGCAGATCACAAATGGCAACCTCAATGCGCCCTCGATCATGGTGGGCGAGAAGATTTCGGACCACATCCTGGGCCGCGCCCCCCTGCCGCGCGCCAATGACATCCCCTGGATCAACCCCCGCTGGGAGGCGTCGCAACGCTGAGGCGGGGGCAGAGATTTTTCGTCGAAAAATCTCTCCTGCCGCACCCGATTTGATCCCTGTCAATGTCGGCCTTGTGGCGGGCGTCTAGCCTCTGGGTTGACATTGAAAAAGGAGCGAACGGATGTCCCATACCCCGCATGAACTGGCCGAGGAATTTCCCGAAAAGGTCGATCTGATGAGCCAGCTCAAGCAGACGGATGCGCATTTTTCCAAACTGGCGGACGAGTATCACGAGATCAACCGGGCTGTGCACCGGGCCGAAACCAACGTGGAACCTATGGAGGAACTGGCCGAGGTCGAGCTGCGCAAGAAGCGTGCGGCGCTGAAGGATGAGATCTGGGGCATCCTGTCCAAGGCCTGACCCAAAGGGACGGGGGCTCTGCCCCCGTCGCCTGTCGGCGACTCCCCCGGAGTATTTTCAGCGAAATGAAGATCAGTTGACCTCGTAGGGCAGGGTGCCACGATGGTCGCTGTCGATGGTCAGGCGCCGCTCGAGCGGCGGGACCGAGCGCTGGTGGCAAGTCTTGCGCTCGCAGATGCGGCAGGAAATGCCGATCGGCTCATAGGCGCTGGCGTTGCTGACATCGAGATTATCGGCATAGACCAGCTGATCGGCATGGCGTACCTCGCAGCCGAGCCCGATCGCATAGCGCCGCACCGGTGCGCCAAAGGATCCCCCTGTCTTGGACACGTCGCGGGCCAGCGAGATATAGCGGACGCCGTCAGGCGTTTCCGCCAGTTGTCGCAGGAAATGGCCGGGGGTTTCAAAGGCGCGATGCACGTTCCAGAGCGGGCAGGCGCCGCCAAAGCGGGCGAATTGCAGCCGCGTGGCCGAGTGGCGTTTGGTGATCGTGCCCGCCTGATCGACCCGAACAAAGAAGAACGGGATACCCTTGGCACCTGGTCTTTGCAGGGTCGAGAGGCGGTGCGCCACCTGCTCGATCGAGGCGCCGAAGCGGGTGCTGAGCCGCTCCAGATCATGGCGGGTCTGCTGGGCAGTCTCCAGAAAAATGCCATAAGGCATCAGCGCGGCACCGGCGAAGTAATTGGCCAACCCGATCTTGGCAATGGCGCGCGCCTCTTCGCTGTGGAAACGGGCGAAATCGAGCGTTGCCTCGAGCAGCGAGTTCTGGCTCAGCAGCGCCACCTGCAACAGCAGTTGAAACACTTGGGTCTGCGGCGCGCTGCGGGTGGACAGCCGCAGCAGGCGCGTTGCGGGATCGTATTGGCGCAGCGCCTCGATATCGGCCAGCTCGACCGTGATACCGCGATCGGTCAGCGCGGCCAGCGCCGCGCCGCGCACACCGTCGGTCTGGGTCCGGGCCGCGAACCGCTCTGCCGCGTGATCGACCGCGTCGATATAGTTGTCGCAATAATGGAAGAAGTCGCGCACTTCCTCCCAGGGGCTGGCCTGGATGCGGGCATCCTCGCGCCCCAGCGCCTCGTCCAGCGAGGCGAGCCGCTCATGGGTCTGCCGGTATGTGCGGTGCAGCTCGATAAAGGCGCGCGCGAGTGCCGGTGCGTTCGACGCGGTCAGGCGCAGATCGGCGAGCGGCGGCATCGCGTCGGCGAAAATCGGGTCGGCCAGCGCCTCGCGCATGTCACTGACCAGCCGCTCGCTGTCGCCGGTGCTGAGCTCGGTCACGTCCAGCCCGAATTCCTGCGCCAGTGCCAGCACCACCGAGGTCGAGACCGGGCGGTTGTTGTTCTCCATCTGGTTCAGATAGGGCAGCGACACGCCCAGCTTGGCGGCAAAATCCTTTTGCGTCAGCGACAGGCGGTTGCGGATCTCGCGCAGCTTGGCGCCGGCATAGAGTTTCTGGGTGGCCATCGGATGCCGACTCTTTGCAAATTTACCTAGATGCAACGTTACGTTTGCAAAGCGCGCGCGGCAAGCTCAGACCGGCTGGCCGTCGCGAAAGACTTGCCGCCATTCCAGAATGTCGACGCTCTGGCGCAGGCCCGTGGGCCAGAACGGGTCTTTCTCGACCAGACTTTGGACATCGGCGCGGGTCGCGGCCTCGATCAACCACATGCCGCCGCGTCCCTGGGTCCCGTCGAACAGCGGTCCGGCGCCGAGAATGGCGGCCCGGTGAGCGGCAAGAAACGCAAGGTGTTCGGCCATGTGTCTTTGGCGCAGATGTTCCTTTCCCGGATTATCCTGAAACGTGACAAGGTAAAGCATGATCTGTCCTTTCGGTGCTAATGTGAACAGGATGACATGCTGCAAATCCGCTGCTCAGAGTGGAAAATTGCAGTCAGGAGATGCAAGATTGCAGTCATGAACTGGGATGACATGCGGTATCTGCTGGCGGTTGCGCAGGCGGGCAGCCTCAAAGCGGCGGCCCGCTCTCTTGGCGTGGACAAGACCACCGTATCGCGGCGCCTGCGTGCGCTCGAGGCGGCGCTGGGGCGCCAGGTGGTCGAGATGGGCGGGCAGGGCTTGGGTCTTACCGATTTCGGGCGCCGACTGTACCGCCATGCCGAGGTCATGCGGGACGAAATGCAGGGGGTCGGCGCCCTGGCCGGGGCCAGTGGCGATGGTATGTCTGGAACGGTGCGCCTGACAGCGGTGCCGATGATGATCAACCATATCCTTGTACCTGCGCTGGGCGATCTGCGCGCGGCGGCTCCGGGGGTGAGGCTGGAACTGATTGCCGAGGCCCGCGATCTGAGCCTGTTGCGCGGCGAGGCCGATATCGCCCTGCGTCTCGCGCGTCCGACAGAGGGCGGGCAAGGCGTGATGGCGCGCAAGCTGGGCGATATCGACTATGCTGCCTTTGCCCTGCGCGATGCCGCAAGGGATCTGCCCTGGATCGGCTATGAAACACGTATGCAATACCTGCCCCAGGCGGCGGCCCTCTCACGGGCCGCAGAGATCGAAGGCGCGGCCCAGGTCTCGGTCAACGATGCCGAGACCCTGTTCCGGCTTGTCTGCTCCGGCCACGGGAAAACGCTAATGCCCCGGATCATCGGCGGTGCCGAGCCGCGCCTGGTCGAGTTGCCGTTTAAGCATGGAGCGCCGCCCAGGCGCGAACTCTGGTTGATGTTGCGTCGCGAACTGCGTGAACTAAAGCGCGTACGCCTGATCACGGATTGGATCGAAGGCGTTCTGTCCGCGCGAATGTCACAGGCCCAGCCGACGTGCTCTCCAGATCACGGCGAGGATGGCGACAACCCCTAGCAGGGCGGTGCCCAGCATCAGCCAGAGCAGCGGCAGCGCACCGGATTCGGGCGTTAGCAGGGCGCCGGCCCAGGCGCTCAGCGCGGCGCCGCCGCCCAGCATGATGGCGCCGTTCAGCCCCGAGGCGCTGCCTGCCAGATGCGGTCGCACCGACAGCGCGCCGGCGGTGGCGTTGGGGATCGACATGCCGTTGCCCAGCCCGACCAGCGTCATCAGTCCAAAGAAGCTGTATTCCGATCCATATCCGGAGAGCATGGTTGCCAGCGACAGGGTTATGCCAAGCGCGTTCATCAGGCAGCCCCACAGCACCATCCTGTCGACACCGAACCGGACCGAAAAGGCGCCGCTGACGAAGTTGCCGGCAAAATAACCCAGCGCCGGGGCGCCAAAGAACAGGCCCATCCGCGCGGGTTCCATCCCGAAAACCTCGGTGCTGACAAAGGGTGCGCCGCCCAGATAGGCAAAAAACGCCCCCGAAGACAGGCCGCTGGCCAGCGAATAGCCCCAGAACCGGGGCGAGGTCAGCAGGGCGGGATATTCGCGAAACTGCTGGATCAGGGTCTTGCCGCTTTTCAGCGCGGTTTCTCCGAAATCGACATAGGTGAGAATGAGCGCCGCCGCCCCCAGCACGAACAGGATCCAGAAATTGGCCTGCCAGCCGAAATACTGGTCCAGCACGCCGCCTAGCGCGGGGCCGATCATCGGCACCACCGCCATGCCCATGGTGACCCAGCCCAGCATCGAGGCGGCCTTGTCCTGCTGGTACATGTCGCGCACCGCGGCGCGGCTAAGCACGATGGCCACGGCGATCACCGCCTGGCACATGCGGAAGAAGAGAAAAGCCTCGACCGTGGGCGCATAGATGCACCCCAACGTGACGAACAGGAACAGGACCAGCCCCCACAGGATGACCGGGCGGCGCCCGGCCTTGTCCGCCAGCGGCCCGATCACCACCTGCATCGCCGCGTTCACCGCCAGATACAGCGCGACCGAAAGCTGCATCAGCCGGTAATCGGTCTGGAAATATTCGGTCATGTTGGGCAGGCTGGGCAGGAAGATGTTCATGCCCAGGGCGGAAAGGCCCGACAACAGGATCAGAGTGGCAAGCGCAGGCGGGCTGCGCTGCAAGGAGGCGGGCGGGGTCTGCATGGTCTCGATCTAGGCGCGCGCGGCGGGCAAGTCCATCTTTGGCCGTGGGTTAAGGTGTTAATTAGCAACTTTGCGTTTTGCTTTCGCGTCGTTGCCAATGATTTGCAAATTTGCCGATTTCCCCTTTGGCGCGTGCTGCATTGTCTTTATGGTCCGTTCAAATTTCAAAGGGGACAATCGCCATGAAAGACATCCTTTCCGAGCTGGAAACCCGCCGCGAGGCCGCGCGGCTGGGGGGCGGGCAAAAGCGGATCGACGCCCAGCACGCCCGGGGCAAGCTGACGGCGCGCGAGCGGATCGAACTGCTGCTGGACGAAGACAGCTTCGAAGAATTCGACATGTTCGTCAGCCACCGCTGCACCGATTTCGGGATGGAAAAACAAAAGCCTGCGGGTGATGGCGTGGTCACCGGCTGGGGCACGATCAATGGCCGTATGGTCTATGTGTTCAGCCAGGATTTCACCGTCTTTGGCGGCTCGCTGTCGGAAACCCATGCCCAGAAAATCTGCAAGATCATGGATATGGCGGTACAGAACGGTGCCCCGGTGATCGGCATCAACGATTCGGGCGGCGCGCGTATTCAGGAAGGCGTCGCCAGCCTTGCGGGCTATGCCGAGGTGTTCCAGCGCAATATCATGGCGAGCGGAGTGGTACCCCAGATCAGCGTGATCATGGGGCCCTGCGCCGGTGGTGCGGTCTATTCGCCCGCGATGACCGACTTCATCTTCATGGTCAAGGACACATCCTATATGTTCGTGACCGGTCCCGACGTGGTGAAAACCGTCACCAACGAGGTGGTGACAGCCGAGGAACTGGGCGGGGCCTCGACCCATACCCGCAAGTCCTCGGTCGCCGACGGCGCCTTTGAAAACGATGTCGAGGCGCTGGCCGAGGTCCGCCGCCTGGTCGATTTCCTGCCGCTCAACAACCGTGAAAAGCCGCCCGTGCGCCCCTTCTTCGACGAGCCGGGCCGGATCGAGGCCAGCCTCGACACGCTGGTGCCGGAAAACGCCAACACGCCCTATGACATGAAAGAGCTGATCAACAAGATCGCGGATGAGGGTGATTTCTATGAAATCCAGGAGGATTTCGCCAAGAACATCATCACCGGTTTCATCCGGCTCGAAGGACAGACCGTGGGTGTCGTGGCAAACCAGCCGATGATCCTGGCGGGCTGTCTGGACATCGACAGCAGCCGCAAGGCGGCGCGCTTCGTGCGCTTCTGCGACTGTTTCGAAATCCCGATCCTGACATTGGTCGACGTGCCGGGCTTCCTGCCTGGTACAAGCCAGGAATACGGCGGTGTCATCAAGCATGGCGCCAAGCTGCTGTTCGCCTATGGCGAGGCCACCGTGCCAAAGGTCACCGTGATTACCCGCAAGGCCTATGGCGGCGCCTATGACGTGATGGCCTCCAAGCATCTGCGCGGCGATTTCAACTATGCCTGGCCCACCGCCGAGATCGCGGTGATGGGCGCCAAGGGCGCGACCGAGATCATCCACCGCGCCGATCTGGGCGATGCCGAAAAGATCGCCGCGCATACCAAGGACTATGAAAACCGCTTCGCCAACCCCTTCGTGGCCGCCGAAAAGGGCTTCATCGACGAGGTGATCACGCCGCGCAGCACCCGCAAGCGCGTCAGCCGCGCCTTTGCCTCGCTGCGGGGCAAGTCGCTCAAGAACCCGTGGAAGAAGCACGACAACATACCGCTCTAGGAGGTCAATGATGGGCCAGACCCACGCCGGTGGATGCCTGTGCGGCGCGCTTCGCTACGAAGTCAGCGAACCGCCCCTGCGTCTGACATGGTGCACCTGTCGCTTCTGCCAGAAGATGACCGGGACACCGATGAATGCGCTTGCCGGGTTTTCCGGCACCGCGTTCCGGCTGGTGTCGGGCGCGCCGCGAACGTACACCCACGTTTCCGAAGGCAGCGGCAAGGAGATCTACCTGAAGTCCTGCCCGACCTGTTCCACCACCGTGTTTGTGGAACTGGAGCGGTTCCCCGGTTTAACGGGGGTCATGGCGGGCACCCTGGACGACCCGGATTGGTTCGACAGGACGCCGGAAAACGCCAAGTACATCTTCACCGAATGCGCCCAGAAAGGGACGGTGGTACAGGCCGGGTTCGCGGTCTACGCCCAGCACGCAACCGATCTTGACGGCGCGCCGCAGGATCCGGCGATCTATGATCAGCATCACCTGGTAAGCCGATGACACAGCTTTGGAAAAAACAGGCCTTCACCATCAGCCATGCCGACGATTCCCCTTTCGTCGGGCAGGGATTGCGGGCCTTTTTCGAGTATCGCGATCTGGGCATCGACGAGGCCACCAAGGGCCGGTTTGGCGCCCATGTGATCCGCGCGGTGCCGGGCATGGAAAGCCCCGGCGCCTGGCACAGCCACGACCTTGATTTCCAGATGGTCTATGTCACCAAGGGCTGGGTCGTCTTCGAATACGAGGGGCAGGGCGAGCATGTTTTGCGCGCCGGGTCCTGCGTGTTGCAGCCGCCCGGTATCAAGCATCGCGAATGCCGTCATTCCGACGATATGGAGCTGATCGAGATCATCTCTCCCGCCACGTTCGAGACACGGGACGAGACCGCCCCATGACCTTGTGCGCCCGACATGGAACAGCGCATGCCACGTGCGATGCGCAAGCAACCCCGGCGAGAGGAGCCCGCTTGCGGGGCCGGGGTTGCCTCTATGTCCTGGCGCTTGCCACGGCCTTTGCCGCACCTGTTCGGGCGCAGGCGCTGTTGCCGGTGCCCTCGGGCCAGCCGGTGGAACTGGCCGATGTGCTGCTCGACAATAATCCGGGCGAGTTGTGGATCCGCTTCCGCTTCATCGCGCCCAAGATCGGCGACCAGGCAGGGCAAATTCCCTATGACGTGGTGGCCATCGACATGGAGCATCTGTGCACCATCCTGGCGGTCCCATATGTGGAAAGCCGCCAGATCACACCGGCGCGCGTGATCATCTCGATGTCGGACCGCCCGGTCGCGTTCGGCACCTCGCAACCCGGAGCTACACAATTTTTTGAGGCCTACCGCCTCCGCGACTCTCGCTGTATCTGGGAGGAGTTTTGACGATGCCACAACATGTTGCGGGTCAAACTTCACATCAGCGGAGTTTTGCGACTTTGGAGTCACAGGCCATGAACTTGCCCCATCCCGGATGTATTTCCGGCCCGATTTCCACTATGCTCCGGCACGGTCGCCAACGTGCGTCCAATCCCGAAAGGGTGAGGCAGGCAGAAGCAGCAGCTTCTGTTCGTTTCTATTGTGTCAGTAGGAGAAACAGATGTCGAAATGCATCAAATTCGTGGCAATGGTCGCCTTCGTCGGTGCCGTTGCTGCTTGTGACAACTCGCCGAAAGAAGAATTCGTCATCATCGAGCCCATCTCGACTGAGCCGACCTTCACCGGCAAGTACAAGTAAGAACACCGCGGGATCAGCCCTGCGGCCGATCCCGCGTTTCGCCACGCTCTCTGGCCGGGAGGGCGTGTCATGCTGAAACATCGCGGTTTCCCCAGCCGCATGCCCGGCTCTGATTTCCAGTTCACCATTCGCCGCGCCAATCCCAAGGGCGTCACGCCACTGGTCCGGCGCGAGCGCTATCGCGACCGCAAGGCGGTCGATCGCCGTGCCGATGCCCTGTTCATGCAGGCCCTGTGGGAGCAGTTCGGCGACCAACCCTTCGAGCGCGGCAACCTGGATGCCGGGCGCCTGAGCTGGCTGTTCGGTCGCGAGGTGGTGGCAGCAGAGGATCCGTTCGATCCGGCCAGCTACGAGGCGCTTCTGGTCATTGATGTGGCGGTGGCGCGGGCCGCTTTCCCCGATGCGTTCGACGGGGACGATTGGGAATGATCCAACTGGCGGCGCATATGGCCCGTTCGGGGAATACCGGACACGCCCTGACCGAGGGAGGACAGGGCGTGCCGCGGCTCTCAGAAGTTCAGCTGTACCGCAAGCTGAACCCGGTCGCCTTCGAAGCTGGCGCCGGTCGAGGTGGTGCGTTCGCCAAAGATGTATTCACCGCTCAGCGTCAGGTTGTCGGTGGCTTTGTAGAACGCGTTGACATGGATGGTTTCAAGCTCGGTGAAATCGAGCGTACCGGTCGAGGTGGGCAGGTCGTATTCCTCGCTGCCATAGGCGATGCCGAAGTTCCACTTCTCGCCGACATCCTGCCGGAATTCGACGGTAAAGCCATCGACATCGTTGGCCACGCCGCCAACCGCCGAGGCTCCGCCACCGATCAGCAGCGGGCCCAGCGCCTCGCCGGTGACGAAGGTCGCCTGGAACAGGCCGCCATGCCAGGGGCGCAGCGCGCCGGACACGGTGACGCCGGTCTGGTCGACCTCGGTACCGCCGGAAATGACGGTGCCGACCAGACCCGCGATCCGGGCCGAGAACAGATCGTCATTGTATTCCAGCGCGGCGGTGACGACCGGATCGTCCGAGCGGGCGCTGTTTTCCTCGATCGAGGCGCTGAACAGCGCCTTGCCGAAGGCATGGCTGTAGCGCACCTGCGGCACCCGGGCAAAGGTCACGCCGACCGGGCCGTTGAACTCGACGCTGGTCGGGTAATGGCCGATGGGCATGAAGTTGGTCCAGGTCTGACCGATCAGCCAGTGATCGCCGATGCGGATATTTGCATGGCGCAGGCGCAGTTCCGACCGGCCGCCCGAGGCGAACAGGTCGAACTCCAGCTGCCCGCCCAGAGTGCCGATATCGGTCTCGGTGCTGGTGCGGATGCCCAGGCGCGACTGGCGCACGGTGGCGCCAAAGGTCCCGTCGGTGGCATTCGCGGGTTCGCCGATATTGTTCACAAAGGCGGTGTCGCCCTGCACAAAGTCGAAATCGTAAAAGAAATCGGCCTTGGCGTAGCCGTAAATGTCGATCGCGGTGCGACCGACATGCAGGTCGCCGCGTGCACCGGCGGCACGGCCGGCCTCCAGCGCTTCGACACGGGCGCGCAGCGCGTCCAGTTCGGCCTGGCTGCCGGCATCGCCGGCCATCGCCGCTCCGGCGCCTCCCAGGGCCGTCATCAGCGCCAGCGCCGATATTGCGTCAAGTCTCCTCACCATTTCTACCCATCTCCTCGTATATGTGGCGAGGCTTTGGGTTCCACGCGGCCCCGGTGCGATCAAATGACAAGCGGGCGATTGGCCGTGAGCGGAAATTGCCGCGATGGTGATCGTTCGGGAGTTGAGTTTTTGTCTGTCGCACACGGTATCTCGCCGGTACAGGGTCTGGCGCGCACGAACGCGTGCAGTTCGCGTGAAAGCAGTCGCCGCGCCTGTGGGGTGGGTTGGGATCGCCTGGCCTTGCGTAACGGTTATGTGACAGAGGACGTGCCCGCAGCGGAGAAGCACCCTGTCGGCACTTTCCCGCCAAGGTTGCTCGGCGCCCGGCAGAATCCGGCTCAAATCCGGCGTCCCGCGAACCGGGGCTTGGCGGCTTGCCACGGATACGGCAGCCTCGTTCAGGCGTGCGGCACAAATCTGCCTGCGTCGTGCGCGCACCTACTATTCCGTACCCCTTCCCTAAGCGGGCGGTTTGATGTCGCTGACCTCGAACCGCCCGTCTTTTTGCCCGCGCTCGGCACAGGTGGATCGGCGGATTTCCCCCAAATTGCGCGGCCTGCCGCTGAGGCTGTCACGGCGCGTGCACGCCGCTTGATTTCCACCTGCTCGCGGGCCCATCTATCTGCCCATAAGACGGATCAATCCGAAGGAAGGGCAGGATGCAGAAATCGAAACTCTTTGCCGGTCTGGCGCTCGTCGCCGGTCTGGCCGCCTGTGGTGACAACCCGACCGAACAGGCGCTTTACGGCGGCAGTGCCGGGCTTCTGGGCTCGCTCGCGCTGGACGGAAACCCTGTTGTCGGCGCAGCGGCCGGCGCCGCTGGCAACATCCTTTATTGCAAGGTGCAAGGCACCTGTAACTGACACACTGAATTCTCTCCGGGCGCCGAACCGCCCGGCTGACATCGCGCGATACGCCGTTCCTGGCCATCCGGCCGGGGGCGGCGTTTTGCGTTCCGACCCTTCCAAGACAGAGGACATCGCATGTTCAACAAGATCCTGATCGCCAACCGGGGCGAGATTGCCTGCCGGGTCATCAAGACGGCGCGCAAGATGGGCATTTCTACCGTTGCCATCTATTCGGATGCCGACAAGCAGGCGCTGCATGTGCAGATGGCCGACGAGGCGGTGCATATCGGTCCGCCGCCCGCCAACCAGTCCTATATCGTCATCGACAAGGTGATGGCCGCCATCAAGGAAACCGGCGCCCAGGCGGTGCATCCGGGCTATGGCTTCCTCAGCGAGAACTCGAAATTCGCCGAGGCTTTGGAGGCCGCCGGTGTCATCTTTGTCGGCCCCCCCAAGGGCGCCATCGAGGCAATGGGCGACAAGATCACGTCGAAGAAGATCGCGCAGGAGGCAAATGTCTCGACCGTGCCCGGTTACATGGGCCTGATCGAGGATGCCGACGAGGCGGTCAAGATCTCGAACGAGATCGGTTATCCGGTCATGATCAAGGCCTCTGCCGGGGGCGGCGGCAAGGGCATGCGGATCGCGTGGAACGATCAGGAGGCGCGCGAGGGCTTCCAAAGCTCCAAGAACGAGGCGGCGAACTCCTTTGGGGATGACCGCATCTTCATCGAGAAATTCGTCACCCAGCCGCGCCATATCGAGATTCAGGTGCTGTGCGACAGCCATGGCAACGGCATCTATCTGGGCGAGCGCGAATGCTCGATCCAGCGCCGCAACCAGAAGGTCGTCGAAGAGGCACCCAGCCCCTTCCTCGACGAGGCCACCCGCCGCGCCATGGGCGAACAGGCCGTGGCATTGGCCAAGGCCGTGGGCTATGCCAGCGCGGGCACCGTGGAATTCATCGTCGACGGCGACAAGAACTTCTACTTCCTCGAAATGAACACCCGCCTGCAGGTGGAACACCCGGTGACCGAGCTGATCACCGGCGTCGATCTGGTGGAACAGATGATCCGGGTTGCCGCGGGCGAGCCGCTGAGCATCACCCAGGGTGATGTGAAACTGACCGGCTGGGCCATCGAGAACCGGCTTTATGCCGAGGATCCCTATCGCGGTTTCCTGCCCTCGATCGGCCGTCTGACCCGCTATCGCCCGCCGGCGGAAACCGCTGCCGGCCCGATGCTGGTCAATGGCAAATGGCAGGGGGATGCGCCCTCGGGTGAGGCGGCTGTGCGCAACGATACCGGCGTCTATGAGGGCGGCGAGATCAGCATGTATTACGACCCGATGATCGCCAAGCTCTGCACCTGGGCACCGACCCGTGCCGCCGCGATCGAGGCGATGCGCATCGCGCTCGACAGTTTCGAGGTCGAAGGCATCGGTCACAACCTGCCCTTCCTCAGCGCGGTGATGGACCATCCGAAATTCATCTCGGGCGACATGACCACGGCCTTTATCGCCGAGGAATATCCCGAAGGGTTCGAAGGGGTGACCCTGCCTGAAACCGATCTGCGCCGGGTGGCCGCTGCCGCGGCCGCGATGCACCGTGTGGCCGAGATCCGGCGCACCCGTGTCTCGGGCCGGATGGACAATCACGAGCGCCGGGTGGGTACGGATTGGGTGGTCACGCTGCAAGGTGCCGACTTCCCGGTCACCATCGCCGCCGATCACGACGGATCGACCGTCAGCTTTGACGATGGCAGTTCGATGCGGGTGACCAGCGACTGGACCCCGGGCGACCAACTGGCCAACCTGATGGTGGACGGCGCGCCGCTGGTGCTGAAGGTGGGCAAGATCTCGGGCGGGTTCCGCATCCGCACCCGGGGCGCCGACCTCAAGGTGCATGTGCGCACCCCGCGTCAGGCAGAACTGGCGCGGCTGATGCCCGAGAAACTGCCGCCCGACACCTCGAAAATGCTGCTTTGTCCGATGCCGGGCCTGATCGTGAAGGTCGATGTCGAAGTGGGGCAAGAGGTGCAGGAGGGTCAGGCGCTGTGCACCGTCGAGGCGATGAAGATGGAGAACATCCTGCGCGCCGAGAAAAAGGGTGTGGTCGCCAAGATCAATGCCAGTGCGGGCGACAGCCTGGCCGTTGATGACGTGATCATGGAGTTCGAATAACCCCATGTTCGGGGCACGCACATATCCTCGCGCATCGCGGTCGTTCGCCGCGCTGGCCCTGATCGGGCTGGCGGCCTGTGCGCTGGACCGCGAGGCCGAGGTGCGTGCCCAACTCGGCGGCTGGATGCCGCTGGGCGATACGCTCTATTTCGAGTCCAAGCTGGAATGCACCGCCGGGGTGTTCGCCACGCAGGCTGATTTTCTACAAGGAAAGGTGCACACCGTTACGACGCTGCGCGACGGGCTGGCGGCGCTGTCGCGCGAGGCCATCGTTGCTTTTGACCTTAAGGGCGAGACGCCCGATCAGGTTTCGCAGGCGGTGATGTCGGCGGATCTGCCCAAGGGCCTGGGCATCCTGGCCTCGGGCCTCAGCGCGCGCGCCTGCATGGACGAGGCCACCAAATCGGCCTATCTGAGCGCGCTGCACTCTCCCGCCGCGCTGCTGATCTTTGCCCCCGACAACAACGCGCTGGTGATCCTGGACCGGGATCGGCAGCGGGTGTTCTTTGCCAGGGGGGATGTGTGATGACGGCGCGCGCGCCTCAATCCAGCCCGCGCCGGTCGCGGATTTCCTGTTCGCGGGTCGGCATCTTGTCGATGGTGCGGGTCAGCTCGCGCACGCTCCACGGGGTCGGCTTGCGCAGCTTTACACCGCCATCCTTGTCGATCACCACCAGTGCGAAACCGCGCGGGCGCAGCTTCTGCCGGGCGGGTGAGCGGGACGACGGGTCGGTATCGGTCAGCACCACCACATCGCGCTCTTCCAGCATCGCCGCGCCTTCGCGCAGCATCTCGATCTGCTGCTGGAACCTTGGATCGGCCTCGGTATCGGCAAAGATCACGATGGGCCGTTTTATCCATAAAAATTCGCTCAAATCGCTGTCACCGGCGGGGCGGATGAGGTCCTGCTCGGCAGGTTGCGCGGCATCCGCGGCCCAACCCGACACCGGAAGTAAGGCAAGGAAAACAAGGGCGAATAGTCGTTTCATGCGGTCTCCTGTCCCGTTCAATATAGACTTGGACGGCGCGATTGCGACTGTCCAGATGTGCGGGGGCCGCAAAAAGTTTAACGTTAATCGCTTCGTCAGGGGTTCGGCATGACTGTCGTCACGTTCCCCAACCCGCGACCGGCCCGCATGGTCGGCCAGAAAGGCGAAGCCATGGACGTTATCCTGCATCTCGGCGCGCACCGCTGCGCGACCACCACCTTTCAGCATTACATGCGCCAGAACGCAGAGCGTCTGGCCCGCGACGGCACCGGTTTCTGGGGGCCGCACCGCACCCGCACGGGCCTGTTTCGCGGCATCCTGCCCGGACCGTCCATCGCCACCGGCCGCGACCCGCGCCGCCGCGCCGTGGGACGCGTGCGCCTGAACCTGTCCCGCAGCGCGCTTTCGGGGACCCGGCGGCTCTTGGTCAGCGAAGAGAACATGCTGGGCTCGATGCGCGAGAACCTGCGCCAGGCGGCACTCTATCCCTCGGCAGGCGAGCGGCTGGCGCGCTATGGCCAGGCCTTTGACGGGCAAGTCACCGACGTGCTGCTCAACATCCGGTCTCAGGATCTGTGGTGGGCCTCGGCCCTGGGCTATGGTCTGGCGCGCGGCTTCGGCCTGCCGTCGCAGGTGGCGCTGGACTGGATCGCGCGCAATCCGCGCGGCTGGCGCGACGTGATCACCGATGTCGCCTGCGCCCTACCGGGCGCGCGCATCTGGGTGCTGCCGTTCGAAATTTTCGCCGGGCGCCCCGAGGCGCAGCTGGCCACCGTGACCGGCCGCCCGGCGCCGCGCGAACACAGCCGCGAGCGTCTGAACCCCACGCCGGACCTGGCCGCGCTGCGCGGCCTGCTGCCTCCCGCTCTGGCGGCGCAGCTGCCCAAGGGCGAGGGGCGCTGGAGCCCCTTTTCTCCGGAGCAGGCCACCGCCCTGCGCGAGACTTATGCCGATGACCTTATGTGGCTGGCAGCCGGAGCCGATGGCCTGGCCTGGCTGATGGACGATCCGAACAAGAAACCGGCGGGGCAAACCCTGCCAAGACCCGAATTGACAAGAGGAAGACGCAATGAGCAAGACCGACGATTGGCGGGCGCTGGCTGAGAAAGAGCTGCGCGGGCGCCCCGTTGAAGACCTGACCTGGAGCACGCTCGAAGGGATCGACGTCAAGCCGCTCTATACCGAGGCAGACACAGCCGAACTGCCGCATATGGGCGGGATGCCGGGCTTTGGCCCCTTTACCCGTGGCGTCAAGGCGACCATGTATGCGGGCCGTCCCTGGACCATCCGGCAATATGCCGGTTTCTCCACCGCCGAGGAATCGAACGCATTCTACCGCCGCAACCTGGCCGCCGGTCAGCAGGGTGTCTCGGTCGCCTTCGACCTGGCCACCCATCGCGGCTATGACAGCGACCACCCCCGCGTGGTGGGCGATGTGGGCAAGGCCGGTGTTGCCATCGACAGCGTCGAGGACATGAAGATCCTGTTCGATGGCATCCCGCTGGACAAGGTCTCGGTCTCGATGACGATGAACGGCGCGGTGATCCCGATCCTGGCCAGCTTCATCGTCGCGGGCGAGGAGCAGGGCCATGACAGATCGGTGCTGTCGGGAACCATTCAGAACGACATCCTGAAGGAGTTCATGGTCCGCAACACCTATATCTATCCGCCCGAACCCTCGATGCGGATCATCTCGGACATCATCGGCTATACCTCCGATCACATGCCCAAGTTCAACTCGATCTCGATCTCGGGCTATCACATGCAAGAGGCCGGGGCGAACCTGGTGCAGGAACTGGCCTATACCCTGGCCGACGGGCGCGAATATGTGCGCGCTGCCATCGAGGCCGGGATGGACGTGGACAAGTTCGCGGGCCGCCTGTCGTTCTTCTTCGCCATCGGCATGAACTTCTTCATGGAGATTGCCAAGCTGCGCGCCGCGCGCACGCTCTGGCATCGCATCATGACCGAGTTCGGCGCCAAATCCGAACGCTCCAAGATGCTGCGCACCCATTGCCAGACCTCGGGCGTCAGCTTGCAGGAACAGGACCCCTATAACAATGTGATCCGCACCGCCTATGAGGCGATGAGCGCGGTGCTGGGCGGCACCCAGTCACTGCATACCAATGCGCTGGACGAGGCGATTGCGCTGCCCACCGATTTCTCGGCGCGCATCGCGCGCAACACCCAGCTGGTGCTGCAGGAAGAGACCGGCGTGACCAAGGTGGTCGACCCGCTGGCGGGCTCCTACTATGTCGAAAGCCTGACCAACGACCTGATCGAGAAAGCCTGGGCGCTGATCCAGGAGGTTGAGGAGATGGGCGGCATGACCAAGGCCGTGGCCAGCGGCATGCCCAAGCTCCGCATCGAGGAAAGCGCCGCCCGCCGTCAGGCGATGATCGACCGCGGCGAAGAGGTGATCGTTGGCGTCAACAAGTACCGCAAGGACCGCGAAGACCCGATCGACATTCTCGACGTCGACAACATGGCGGTGCGCGACGCCCAGATCGCCCGGCTGGAGCGTATCCGCAGCACTCGCGACGAGGCGGCCTGTGTCGCCGCGCTCGACGAGCTTACCCGCCGCACCAAGGAAGGCGGCAACCTGCTCGAAGCGGCCGTCGAGGCGGCTCGCGCCCGGGCATCCGTAGGAGAGATCAGCATGGCGATGGAAAAGGAATTCGGCCGCCACCGCGCCGAAGTGAAGACCCTGGCCGGTGTCTATGGCGCGGCCTATGAGGGCGACGAGGGCTTTGCCGCGATCCAGAAGTCGATCGAGGCCTTTGCCGAGGAAGAGGGCCGCCGCCCGCGTCTGCTGGTGGTCAAGATGGGCCAGGACGGCCACGACCGGGGCGCCAAGGTGATCGCCACCGCATTTGCCGATATCGGTTTCGACGTCGACGTGGGCCCGCTGTTCCAGACGCCCGCCGAGGCGGCGCAGGATGCCATCGACAACGACGTCCACGTGGTCGGCATTTCCAGCCAGGCGGCGGGTCATAAGACGCTGGCACCGCAACTGGTCGAAGAGCTGAAGAGGGCCGGTGCCGAGGACATCATCGTTATCTGCGGCGGGGTCATTCCGCAGCAGGATTACCAGTTCCTCTATGATCACGGGGTCAAGGCGATCTTTGGTCCGGGCACCAATATCCCCGAGGCGGCACAGGATATCCTGAAGCTGGTGCGCGACGCGCGCGCGGGCTGAGGGCAGGGGCTAGGGGGCGCTGCCCCCCGGCCTGCGGCCTCCCCCCGGAGTATTTCGAACCAGAAAGAAGCGGCAGGCGTTGGCTTGCCGCTTTTTTGCTGTCAGTCTCTGCCCAGGCAGGAGGATGGTGATGGAACTGGATCATATCGCGGTGGCGGGCGAGACGCTGGAGGCGGCGCAGGCGCATGTGGAGGCGGCGCTGGGGGTGGCGATGCAACCCGGTGGCCAGCATGCGCGGTTTGGCACCCATAACACGCTTCTGGGCCTGGCGGACGGGCTCTATCTGGAGGCGATTGCCATCGACCCCGGCGCGCCGGGGCCGGAGCGGCCGCGCTGGTTCGACCTGGACCGCTTTTCGGGCCCGGCGCGGCTGAACAACTGGATTTGCCGGGTGCCCGATCTGCAGGCGGCCCTGAGCGCGGCGCCGGCGGGGGCGGGGGATATCGTCGATCTGGAGCGCGGTGCGCTCAGCTGGCGGATGGCGGTTCCGGCAAGCGGCGTTCTGCCCTATGACGACCGGTTTCCGGCGCTGATCGAGTGGCAGGGCGATCTGCATCCGGCGGCGATGCTGGCGCCCTCGGGCTGCGCGCTGCGCCGACTGGTGGTGACCCATCCCGAGGCCCGGGCGCTGGCAGCGCTGTGCGGAGCGCTGGAGAGGGTGGTGTTCGAGAGCGGGCCATCGGGCCTGCGCGCCGAGATCGACACCCCGCACGGGGTACGGGTGCTGGCGTGAGGGTCCGGCCGGCGCGGGCGCAGGATGCGGCTGATATCGCCGGGATCGCCAATCATTACATCGGCGACACGCTGGTGACCTTTACCACCGAATTGCGCAGGCCCGAGGCTGTGGCCGGTGATATCGCCGCCCGCGCGCCCGCCTATCTGGTGGCCGAAGCGGCGGGTGCGATTCTGGGTTTTGCCACCTATGGCCCGTTTCGTGCCGGGCCCGGTTATGCTTGCACCCGCGAGCATTCGATCCTGCTCGACCCAGGCGCGCGGGGGCAGGGGGCGGGGCGCGCCCTGATGACGGAACTGGAGCGCGTCGCCCGCGCCCAGGGGGTGCATGTGCTGGTGGCAGGTATCTCGGGCGCCAATCCGGGTGCTGTGGCGTTTCATGGCAAACTGGGCTTTGCCGAGGTGGGGCGCCTGCCGCAGGTCGGGTACAAGAAGGAGCGCTGGCTCGACCTGATCCTGATGCAGAAAATTCTCGATGCTGACCCAAATTGACGCACCTGACACCGCCGGGCGAAGGCGCTAGTGTGGCGCCATGTCACTCTGGACCCGCATAACCGACGCGCTGAGCGCGCTGGCGCAGGGCGAAAGCCTGAGCGCCGTGTTCGAACGCCTGCGCACGCCGCCCGAGAAATCGGTGGCCTTTGCCATTGCCGTCATCGCGCTGGGAGCCAAGATGGCCAAGGCCGATGGCCGGGTCACCCGCGACGAGGTGACCGCCTTTCGCGAGGTGTTCCAGATCGCCCGCGCCGACGAGGCAGGCGCGGCGCGCGTCTTTGACATGGCCCGCACCGATGTTGCCGGCTATCAGGATTATGCCCGCAAGATCAAAGGCATGTTCTCCGAGGACAGCACCGTTCTGTGTGACCTGATGGAGGGGCTCTTTCACATCGCCATGGCAGACGGGTTCTATCATCCGGGCGAGAACGAGTTCCTGGCCGACGTGGCGCAGATATTCGGGCAGACCGACCGCCAGTTCCATGCCCTGCGTGCCCGTTTCGTACCCGATGCCCCCAAGGATCCCTATACGGTGCTGGGCGTGTCGCCGGACATGCCGATGCCCGAGATCCGCAAGGTCTGGCGCAAGCTGGTGCGCGAGACACACCCGGACGCGATGATGGCACGCGGCGTACCCGAAGAGGCGATCCGCCTGGCCGAAAAGAAGATGATCGACATCAACCGCGCCTGGGACGAACTCAACGGCGCGCGGGTCTAGGGCGATGCGGCTGGCGACCTGGAATATCGAGTGGTTCGCCAACCTGTTCGACCGCAATGACCGGCTGTTGGTGGATGACCGCTGGTCGGGGCGCCACGATGTCACCCGCGCCCAGCAGGTCGAGGCGATTGCCAAGGTGCTGACTGCGCTTGACGCCGATGCGGTGATGATCATCGAGGCGCCCAATACCGGGCGGACGCAGAACACGGTTCGGGCGCTGACCGCCTTTGCCGAAGCATTCGACCTGCGAACCCGCGCCGCAGCGATGGGCTTTGTCAACGAGACACACCAGGAACTGGCGCTGCTTTACGATCCGGCCCGGCTTGAGGCGCGGCACGATCCCTTGGGCGAGGAGACCGGCAAGCGCGGCAGCGCCACACCGCCCCGGTTCGACGGCACCTACCGGATCGACCTCGATATCGACGCGACCGAGGATCTGGTGCGCTTTTCCAAACCGCCGCTGGAACTGGAGATCAAGACCGCCACGGGCACTAGGTTCCGCATGATCGGGGCGCATCTGAAATCCAAGGCGCCGCACGGGGCCGAATCCCGTGACGAGGCGATCCGCATCTCGATCCTGAACCGGCGCAAACAGTTGGCACAGGCGATCTGGCTGCGCGAGCGGGTCGAGGATCATCTGGCGCGCGGCGACGAGGTGGTATTGCTGGGCGATCTGAACGACGGGCCCGGTCTTGACGAGTTCGAACATCTCTTTGGCCGTTCTTCTGTCGAGATCCTGCTTGAGGCGGGACTCTACGACCCGCATGCCGACAAGGCGCGGCAGGTGCGCCCGGGGCCGTTGCCGACGACGGCGCGGTTCCAGCTGCCGGGCGAGGGGCGGTACCTGTCGGCGCTGCTCGATTACGTGATGATCAGCCGGGGCCTTATGGCGCGGCGTCCGGCCTGGCGCATCTGGCATCCGTTCGACGATGCCGAATGCTGGCAGATGGTCGAGCTGCGCGAGGCGCTGCTGACCGCGTCCGATCATTTCCCGGTGTCGTTGGATATCGACATCTGAGCTTTGAAATTGCGCACGTGAATGCCTATCTTGGGCGTATGAAACCGATCCTTTTCATCGCCCTTGGCCTGATGCTGACCGCCCCGCTTTCCGCCGCCGCGCAGGACGAGGAGGAAGGCCGCTCGCTGATGGAACGCGGCGCCGAACTGTTTCTCAAAGGGTTGAGCCAGGAGATGGAACCGGCGCTCAGGGACCTGCGCGACATGGCGGGTAGCGTCGGCCCCTCGGTGTTGAGTTTCCTCGAACAGATGGGTCCGGCGTTGGCCGATCTGGCTGAGCGGGTCGAGGACTGGTCGGTCTATGAGATGCCCGAGATGCTGCCCAACGGCGACATCCTCATCCGCCGCAAAACACCTTTGCCCGAGGCGCAGCCGGTTGCACCTGTAGAGCCGACCCCGCCGGGGATGACAGATATCTAGACAGGTGCCACAAGTACTGAGTGAGGACAAACCTGGCGCTTGCCGCAAGGTTTCCGTGGTTGGAACTCTGGTCCAGTGTCAAAAACGGTGGTTCTTGTCCATGACAGAAACATGTGGGTTTTTGGCAATTTCGTGAAATGTGGTTGCCTGGAACAATGTGTGGGGACCGAAAGCTATTTGGTCATTCGTCCGCCCGACATCGTGACAGGATCAATCGCCATCAAGTCCAGCAAACCTGAGGGTGAAAATCCAAGACCCTCGCACAGTCGCGCCGACCCAGTGTTTCCAGCACGAATGCCTGTTCCGAAGTATTGCACGCTTTGCCTTTCTGCCATGGCGACCAATGTCATCGCGCCGAGGAGTTTGGCAATACCGCGCCCGCGCCAGTGTTCGGCCGTCGAAAGCATGCCCCACCACACTCTGCCTGCTTCCGATGACGATGAAGGATTCTCTGCGATCGCAGCGGCCACACCAACCGCTTCGCCTTCCACTGTTCTTGCATACAAACAAACCGCAGGCCGCTCGTCACCACACAGGAAGTTTGAGGCAGGCAACAGCACTCCACAGGATTGAGTTAAAGCGTCTAGCTTCTCGTATTCCTCGTTTGAGGTGTCCGCTCCGACCTCCATGACAGCGAGTTCGGCTGGCAATGTACGGTGGGCGAGCAGTTCTTTGGCAATTGAGACTGAAGAAGCATCTCCGGTCCAATGCTCATAGACATCGGTAACAAGGCCAGCCTCCTCAATTGCGTTCTTGCGGGACTGCATAACCTCCGGGGTTAGGCGTGGAGATGGGCCGACACCTTGCATCCGTGCCAGTGCGATTTGAAGATCGACATCTTCAGCGCCGTCTTCGATCAAGGCGACCGCACGCCCGTGGCATGAATAGCGCGGATCACCCTTGACAATCTCCCATAGAAGATCGGCTCGGCGTTCGAGTGCCTGTTGGTCCGGGTTCCCGAAGTATCTGTTCACTGTTGCCATAAACAACTCTTGCATGGCCCAAGATGGGGAGTCACTTGATTTCGTTCGGCCAGGCTTAGCCAAGAAACTCGATCCCGCGACCCGGCTTGTTTGCTTGAATGCTGCCCAGTGGGCAATAACCCCTAGACAAAACCTCCCGGCCAAAAACGGTCGTTATTACCTGTGACAGAAACGTATGGGTTTTGGCGCATCCTGCGGTGCAGAGAAGGTCGGGAAAGAGCCCTTATTTGCCATCGCCGCACGAAGTTTGAATGACCGAAAACCGCAACAGCTACTGAATTACCTGAAAGCCCTGCCGCACATGGCGGTGGCACGGCGAAGCGAGAAACTGGGCCCAACAACTAAATTGATCGCGATCAAGTCGGATGTTGCGACCAATCGTTAGCCTTACGCGCAGACAGATTTTCTAGCCTAACCATTTTGATACAAAGGAGAGCAGATTTGGCTACCTCTGAAGACAAGGGTTTGGACGCCATCGTCATCGGCTCGGGCATGGGGGGCATGGCCGCAGCCGCCGCGTTGTCCAAGCTCGGGCACAAGGTACTCTTACTGGAGCAGTACCAGACGCTTGGCGGGCTGACCCACAGTTTCTCCATGGAAGGGTTCTCTTGGGATGCGGGCATCCACTACCTCAACTGCCTCGCCCCGGAAGATCGCGAGCGCCACATGCTCGACTGGCTGGCAGACACGCCGATTAAGTTCGCCTCTATGGGCTCCATTTACGATAACTTGCATATCGGAGACGCCGCACCGCTGTCCCTGTCCCGACCCTGGGAGGCGCAAGAGCGCGATCTAAAAGACCGGTTTCCGGACGAGGCCAAGGCAATCGAGGCTTGGATCGCCGCGCTCAGGGATGGTCGGCAAGCGTCGTTCACGGCCACTTCGACCCGCGCTATGCCCGAAATCATCGGCTCGGCGATGAAGTGGTGGCACAGCCATGCCATCGACCGCTGGTGCAAGCGGACGACGCAAGAGGTGATTGACGAGATCACCGACAACCCCGACCTCGCCGCAGTCTTCGCCGCTCAATGGTTCGACCACGGAGGCAGACCAAGTAAAGCAAGCTTTGCAATGCATGCCCTGATCACCGGGTCCTACCTTGAGAGTGGCGCCTGGTATCCGGAGGGTGGTGGCGCTGCCATTGCCGAGCACATCCTGCCGACGATCACGAAGGCCGGCGGAGAGGCGCGGGCAAACAACAAAGTCGAAACGCTGGTCATCGAGGATCGGCGGGCCGTGGGCGTGCGCACGGCAGACGGAGAGGAAATCCGCGCCAGGTTCGTGATCTCCGATATAGGGGCGCGCGAAACCGTAAACCATCTTCTTCCGGAGGGATGCGGACACCAGGAGTGGATTGACGAAATCAACGCCCTACCGCACTCGGTCGCCCATTTCAGCCTGTTCATGGGGTTCGAGGGCGATATCGAGGGTGCCGGGGCGACCCGCTCAAACCACTGGATATACCCCAGTGGAAAAGTTGACGTCCTCTGGACGGACGCGCCCGACAATCCGCCCGAAGGCATGTTCGTTTCCTTCGTTTCGCTCAAGGACTCCGCCCACGATCCCGGCCCGTCCCGGAAATACGCGGGGGAGATCGTTGCCTGGGCCGACTGGTCGGTGGTGGAGAAATGGGCCGGGCTGGAGCCGGGTGCGCGAGGCGAGGACTACCGGGAGTTCAAGGAAAAGGTCGAGGATATCCTGTTCGAGCAGTTCGAGACATATTTCCCTGACCTCGCCAAGCTCGTGGTGTTTCGCAACCTATCGACGCCCCTCTCCACCGAGGCGATCACGGGACATCATCACGGCGGTTTCTACGGCATAGACGTCACCCCCGAACGCGTGCTGAGCGACGCACTCCAGGCAAAAACCCCGGTGCCGGGTCTCATCCTTTCAGGTCAGGACGTCTTGAGCCCGGGCATTCCCGGAGCGCTATGGGGCGGAATCTTCGCTGCGGCCAGCATTGATCCGACGGTCTGGCGCGAACTTCCTAAGTAGGTTGTGATTTTTGTGCGATATCACCATGGAACGGCTGCAATAGCAGACTTTCGGTCTGCAAATTTCAACGCTCGCTTCGTCCCGCACACCGAACACAAACCCCTTGCCAACACCTATGCGCCACAAACGGTTCTTTCCGCCGGTTGAATGGACGGTTAGGTTTTGACGAAACTACTGTTTGACGGCGTACATCTCGACCGGTTTGATGCGCCCCGCTTGCAGGTTGGCAATCATGTTGGGAATTTTCTCTGCGGTCGTTTGCTGCATGAGGACATGCAATCCCAGCGGTGGCGGAGATTTCTTACCTATGTTTGCCTTTTTCATCTTTGCGAAGAAATCAATCGCAAAGTCCCGTCGGTCGTTTTCCTGTCGCACCAAGAACCCGCCTTCTTCAAGCGCAGCGCGATAGGTTGCCGGGTCTGTCAAACAGCATGTCTCAGCAGACGACGCCCAGGGCACAGGATAGACAAGGTCTTCATCAATCGACCTCATAATGTCGTAGATGGCAAACGTCCCGCCAGGCTTCAGCACCCGGGCGACCTCCTTGAAGAGTGTATGTTTGTCTTCGATGTTCATCCCGACATGCATCATGTAGGCAACATCAAAATCGCCGCTCTCAAAAGGCATGGAGAGAGCGCTCGCGACCGAGAGGTTTACCTTGTCCGAAAGGTTCACCCATTGGCACAAGGCGTCACCGGTTTCGACATACTCCGGCGTCAGGTCTATGCCTTCGATCTGTGAACCGAAGGTGTGTGCGGCATAGCGGGCCGCGCCACCTAAACCGCAGCCAATGTCGAGCGCTTTGCTTGTTTCGGACAGATCAATTTGGTCGAAGAAGTGAACGGTTGCCGCGCGCCCGCCAATGTGAAACTCATCGACGGGGCCGAGGTCTTCGACACTTGCTTGTTCCGGTGTGATACCCTGAGCTTGCAGGCCACTGCGAATTGCAGCTGTGAGATTACCATGGCCATAGTGGGTTGCGACCTTCTCCTCAAAATTCATGTTTCTGTCGCTTCCATTGATTGTGAAAGGCTATAGCGTCGGAGTTGGATTGACGTTGTAACCAACATGGCGGCGTGTCACGGGTCTCGCGTATGCTCGCTTCTCCTTCATTGTGAACTTCCCAAAAACTACCGCCATAACGTTTTCGCCATAAACGGTCGTTTTTGTCACACGAGACCACTCAACTACTACTGTCGAAAAACCTCGTGTCACAAACCCATGGCAATACTCGCTTTGGTTTTGTCACGTTTTTGACCGCCAGCAGAGCGCGCGTGCTTGATCGAAACGCAAGATAAATGGCGCCTTCCCCCAAGCGGCAGCTTGCCACAAACCGGGGCGATTGCCGCACTGTCGCGCGCCCTCACTCCTCGATCAACACCTCGGACGTGGCCCCCAGCGCCGAGACCAGCGATTGGAACCGGGCCTCGGCCACTTCGCTGAACAAGGGTGCGGCCTCTTGCGGCAGGTGCAGTTCCA
Organism: Ruegeria sp. YKSF070; assembly: GCF_059612725.1. Lineage (NCBI taxonomy): Bacteria > Pseudomonadati > Pseudomonadota > Alphaproteobacteria > Rhodobacterales > Roseobacteraceae > Ruegeria > Ruegeria sp. YKSF070. The sequence continues at coordinate 27,017 of NZ_JBXWRD010000016.1, forward strand.
GTTTGCGCTTCTTGGGGTACCAGGTCAGCCGCCCCATCCGCGCGTCGCGTTTCAGCCAGAGCATGGCGCCAAAGCGCATTGCCTTGCCCAGGATCTCGGCCTGGGTCTGGCTCTTCTCGTCCAGCAGGTCATATATCGGGTCGAACCGGTTGCCCTCGCGCTTGTTGCGATAGCGGTGTTGAAGGGCAAGGCCGATAAAGACCCGTTCGGAATGCTTGAGCCCGCCCAGGTTGGCGCGGGTCACGTTGTCGAAACAGACTTCGGCGCGGTAGTCTGGATGCGCCCGCCAGCTGACATCGTGCAGCAGGCAGGCGGCCTTGATCAGCCGTACCCGCGGGCGGGGGGCGGATTTGAACAGCGGCATCACGAATTCAAAGAGCTGCTTGCCGAAACCGGGCAGGCGGGCGTCCTTGGATTCCGCGAAATAGCAGGCCTCGATCAGCGGGTCACGGTCGCGCAGCCGCTGCGGCATCTGTTCATAAAGCAGCCCCTCGCGGATCCCGTATGACGAGATGGCGATATCCTTGGGCTTGAACTCGCGGATCAGCCGGGCCAGCACGTCGATCGCAAAGGGCACCAGCGCCATGCGCGAGGCGGATACGCCGGCCTTGCTGCGCAGTTTGTCCAGGTCGGCCCGCTCAATATAGCGGGCGGTTTCATGCACGTCGCGCACGGTCATGCGGTATTCGTGCAGCACCTTGAGAGGATAGTTCCGCCGCAGCATGTCGACACGTGCGATGGCGCGCCAGCTGCCACCGACCAGGAACAGGCGGTCGCGCTGGGGGCCAAGCTGGGCGCGCAGGTCGTTCATCACCTGTTTGATATGTGCCTTGCGGCCCCGGCGACCGCCTGGCACGTCGCGCAGTTTCAGCGGCCCGAGCGGCGAGGTCAGGCGGCGTCCCACCTTGCCGCTGCCGATTTCGGCCAGTTCCATCGAGGCGCCGCCGATATCGCAGATCAGCCCATAGGCGCCGGGCCAGCCCAGCAGTACGCCTTGCGCCGACAGCCGCGCCTCTTCTTCACCGTCGATCACCTGGATCACAAGGCCGGTCTCGCGCTTTACCTCGGCGCAGAAATCGGCGCCATCCGCGGCCTCGCGGACGGCAGCGGTAGCCACTACCCGCAGGGGCGGCAGGTCCAGGTCGTCGGCCAGATGCTGGAACCGGCGTAGCGCGGCCAGCGCCCGCACCCGGCCTTCGGGGTTCAACCGCCCGGTCTCAGCAAGGCCGGCCCCCAGGGCGCACATGATCTTTTCGTTGTAGAAATAGGCGGGCGAACGCGCGGCCCCATCGAACACCACCATGCGGACCGAGTTCGAGCCGACATCCACCACGCCGATCCGCGACAGCGCCCGGACGCCGGGGTCGTCGAAAAGTGGTCTGCCGAAGGGCCCCCAGTCCGGGACGGATGTTTCCGTTTGCAGGTTCATGCGGCCCCCTGTCTTCGCGTGGGCAGAATGCGGGATTGAGGCATTGGGGTCAATTGCGGTGTCCGGCCGCACCGGGCTGGTCGTTCAGCAGCCGAACGGCCAGGGCACGGGTGATGTCGCGCTTTTCGGCCAGCGCGACGCGGTCCAGCGCCTCGACGGTACGGGCGGCAGCCTCGAAGCTGCGGTCCATGTGTTTCACCAGATACGAGATCACCTCGGGTCCCGGGCTGAGTTGCCGGTCGACGAACAGTTTGGCCAGTACAGCGCCCAGCAAGGCGTCGTCCGGCGGGTCTAGCGCCACATGCTGTGCACCCTCGATCCGGCTTTGCAGGTCAGGCAGGGCCAGGCCCCAGAATCCGGGCGCCTGCTGTCCGGTCAGCAGCAGTGGATGGCCATTGGCCAAGGTCAGGTTGTGCAGATGAAAGAGCAGTGCCTGACGCGCATCGTCGCCTGCCAGCAGCGGCACATCCTCCACCGCGACGGGGCCGGATGCCAACTCGGGAATATCGGCCTCGGCCAGGTGGGTTGCGGCGATGATACGCCCGCCGGTCTCGGCGGCCCAAACATGGGCCAGGTGGGTCTTGCCCGCGCCCGCCGGGCCGGTCAGCACCAGCTTGCCGCCGGGCCAGACTTGTGCGGAAATCATCGCCACCGCCAGCGCATTGGCGGGCGAGACGAAAAAATCCTCGCGTCCCAGCGCGGTCATCGCGGGGAGGTCGAAGCTGAGTTGTCGGGCCATTCAGTCGTCGTCCTGTCCGGTGAGGCCCCGATAGAGGCGGCTGCCCAGATACTGTCCCGTGGCGAAACGCGCAAGCACCCCCAGCGCCGCCGCGACGGGCACCGCGATCAGCATGCCGACAAAGCCGAACAGCGCGCCAAAGACCGACAATGCAAGCAACAGCCAGACCGGATGCAGCCCGACCGAACTCCCTACCAGCTTCGGGGTCAACAGGTTGCCTTCCACCACCTGACCCAAGGCAAAGATTGCCGCCACCAGCCCGATCGACAGCCAGTCGCCCCAGAATTGGAACAGCGCCAGCCCGATGGCCAGTGCACCCCCGATCAGCGCCCCAAGATAGGGGATGAAGGTCACCAGCCCGGCGATCAGCCCGACCACCAGCCCGAATTGCAGGCCGACGATCATCAGCGCCACCGCATAATAGGTTCCGAGGATCAGACAGACCGTGCCCATGCCGCGCACGAAAGAGGCCAGCACAGCGTCGATCTCTCCGGCCAGACGCCGGATCACCGGTGCATGATCGAGCGGCAGCAATTGGTCGATGCGCGCGATCATCCGGTCCCAGTCGAGCAACAGATAGACCGCAACCACCGGCACGATCACCAACAGCAGCACCACGTTGATGGCCGAGCCGACCGAACCGGCCAGGGTCTTGAGCAGGTCGCCCGAGCGCGACTTCAGCGTTTCCATCACCGAGGCGATCATCTGATGCGCGTTCGATTCGCGATCCAGCACCGAGGGGAAATGGGTGCTGACAAAGCTGCGCAGGTCCTGGAACAGTTGCGGCAGCACGTTGATGAGGTCGATCATCTGCGCGATCAATGCCGGCACCACCATCAGCACCATCAGCACGAACAGAAGCACCGAGGCGACCGTGATCACCGCGGTGGCCGCCGAACGCGACAGGCCCAGACGCTCCAGCCGGTCGGCCACCGGATCGACGAAATAGGCAATCGCACCACCGATCACAAACGGCAGCAGCACGTCGCCCAGCAGGTAGAGCACGGCGACAAAGACCACCGTTGCAACACCCCAGTAACGCAGTTGATCCTTTACGGGCAGAGCCATGCGGCCTCCGGCGCGAAGATTTCACTCATGCTTCGGTTTTGGCTTATGGTGTCTGGGCTTGCAAGCGCTGCCTTGGCCTGTGGGTTGCAAGGATGAGGATTTCCGCACTTGCATCGCGCCCTCTGGCAACCTGTCAACGGTAGGCGGGCAAAGATACAAAGGAACATCCGTGGCCGTACAGAACAATTCAAAGAACGGCGGCTTGCCCGCGTCCGGGGTGCTCGACCTCCTCAACCGGATGGCCGAGGCGACCGAGACCGAAACGGTCTGGACCCTGTTGGTCGACGCGATGGCGCCTTTTGGATTCGAGCGTGTCAACTACGCCCTGACACGCGGGCTTTCGGGGGCAAGCATCGGCGATCCGCATGACGTCTATATCCGCAGCACCCATTCCCCCGAACGGGTGCGGGCGCATCACGAAACCGGACGTTACCTGCGGACGGCGGAATATCGCTGGGTGCTGGAGAATGTCGGCGCGGTGTCATGGGGATGGGTCGCGCAAGAACGCGCCGCCGGGCGCCTGTCGGACAGCGAGTGCGCGGCCATGGATTCCATGCAGGCCCGGCGCAGGCGGGCGGGTATCTCGATCAGTTTCGCCGAGGGTGGGCGCCGCTACAAGGGCGCCATGGGGTTGGCCGCGCATACGCATGAAAGCCAGGAGGCACTGGATGCCCGCTGGCCCGAGATCTCGGCGCGGGTGCTGGCGATCTGCAACATGGCGCATCTGAAATTCTCGCAATTGCCGCTGCCAGTGCGCAGTGCCTGTCTGAACCAACGGCAGCGCGAATTGCTGGAATGGGTCGCGGATGGCAAGACCATGCAGGATATCCAGGTCCTGACCGGCCTGTCGGTCAGCGCCATCGAGAAACACCTGCGCAAGGCGCGCGACGCGCTTGGGGTGGAAACCACCGCACAGGCGGTGGCAAAGGCGGCTTTTCTAAACCTGATCTTTGTTACCTCGGACGTGGCCGAGACCAGGGGTTGAGGATTCCCGCACTGGCCAGCGGTGGATGCTCGGGGCAGGGTATCACGGCTCCGTGAGTGAATCTTCGACTGCGGGTGCCGATGCGGAAATTGCGCCGTACCGGCAATCTTAAACACCCGCTCGGGGCACCGGCCGATTAGCCGGTGGAGCGACCTGCACCGACCCTTCCCCAAGGGTCGGTGCGCTATCTTTCGCGCTCTGACCGGTTCACCCTCGCAGCGAAACCGCGCCTGGGCGATTGCCTGTTGCACGTCGATGTCATAGACCGCTTGCAAACGCCAAACTCATGAAAGACCCAGCACGATGCGCCTGTCGCGATATTTTCTGCCCGTATTGAAGGAAAACCCCGCCGAGGCCCAGATTGTCAGTCACCGCCTGATGCTGCGCGCCGGCATGATCCGGCAGGCCCAGGCCGGCATCTATTCCTGGCTGCCGCTTGGGTTCAAGGTGCTGCGCAAGCTGGAAAACATCGTGCACGAGGAACAGATCCGCGCCGGTCATATCCCGATGCTGATGCCGACCCTGCAATCGGCCGACCTGTGGCGCGAATCGGGCCGGTATGACGATTACGGCCAGGAGATGCTGCGCATCACCGACCGGCACGGGCGCGACATGCTGTTCGGCCCCACCAACGAAGAGCTGATCACCGACATCTTCCGCGGCCATGTCAGCAGCTACAAGGACCTGCCGCTGACGCTCTACCACATCCAGTGGAAGTTCCGCGACGAGATCCGCCCACGTTTCGGCGTCATGCGCGGCCGCGAGTTCCTGATGAAGGACGGCTATAACTTCGACCTCACCAAAGAGGACGCGTTGCACGCCTATAACCGCCATCTGGTCAGCTATATCCGCACATACGAGCGCATGGGCCTTCAGGCGATCCCGATGCGCGCCGACTCTGGCCCGATCGGCGGCGACGACACCCATGAATTCCTGGTGCTGGCCGAAACCGGCGAGAGCGAGGTCTTCTATGACAGCAAGGTGACCGACATCCGCCTGGGCGAACGCGAGATCGACTATGACAGTGTCGATCAGTGCCGCGCGGTGATGGAGGAGTTCACCTCGCTCTACGCCCGCACGGATGAGACCCATGACGAGGCGGTGTTCAACCAGATCCCCGAGGAGCGCCGCCGCAGCGCGCGCGGCATCGAAGTGGGGCAGATCTTCTATTTCGGCACCAAGTATTCTGAGCCGATGGGCGCCACCGTGCAAGGCCCCGACGGCAAGCCGGTGCCGGTGCATATGGGCAGCCACGGGATCGGTGTCAGCCGCCTGATCGGCGCCATCATCGAGGCCAGCCATGACGACAAGGGCATCATCTGGCCCGAGGGCGTGACGCCTTTCCATTGCGGTATCGTGAACCTGAAGCAGGGTGACGACGAGGCGGATGCGGCCTGCGACAAGCTTTATGATGCGCTCACAGCGCTCGGTCTGGAACCGCTCTATGACGACCGCAACGAACGGGCAGGGGGCAAGTTCGCCACCATGGACCTGATCGGTCTGCCGTGGCGGATCACCGTGGGCCCGCGCGGGCTTAAGAATGGGGTGGTGGAGCTGACCAGCCGCAAGACCGGCGAAAGCGTCGAGCTGAGCCCCGAAGAGGCGGTGAAGAAAGTGGCGGACATCTATGCACCGCACCACCCTCATCTGTCCCGCGAGGAACCGATGGCGGGGCGGTCGTTTCACACCTGGCTGTGACGGGTCAGTGAACCGGTGACCGGGTTGGCGGGTGGCTCAGCAGATCGCCATCCGCACAGGCGCCGGGACGGGCCAGAACGCAGGGCCGCCCCATGCGGGTCACCAGATCCTCCATCGCCAGCCCGAGAAAGCGCAAACCGCACAGGCGCTGGCCGCTGGCGCGCTCGATGACGCAGAAGGCCCCGCCGCGAAAGGCAAGGCCATAGCCGCGCCGTTGCATCGCCTCGATCAGTTCGGCCCAGGTTGCAGAGCCGTGGAACAGGGGCAACATGACCGCCCGCAGCAAGGCTGCGGTTTCACAGTCGAAACTTGCCGGTTGCGGCGCGGTCTTGGTGGACGGTGACATCGGTCGTGTCATGGTCATGATCACCTCAGCTCATATGCCCCAGTGTTGCGATGCTGGCAGACGTTGGTTGACGAGACAAAACCTGACGGAGCCTTGTGGTAATTTTGGTTAAAACTTTGGGTATTTCGGTGGCGAAACAGTGTGGAACCGCCTTACTGTTTCCACCCACGAAACGATGCGGCGGCTGGGCGGCGCTCCGCTGCGCGGCACAAGCGCCCGTCGCCAGAGGTTGACCGCGCCGCGCGGGCAACGCACTCTCCGCGCCAAACCCGAGCAGGAGCCACAAATGGCCAGACAACCGGCCCCCTTTGCCCCCTTTGAATGGAAGATCGCCTGGCGATATCTGCGCGCGCGCCGGGCCGAGGGCGGGGTCAGCGTAATGACCTGGATCAGCCTGATCGGCATCACGCTGGCGGTGTTCGCGCTGATCGCGACGCTGGCGGTGCGCTCGGGCTTCCGGTCAGATTTCGTGGGCACCATCTTGGGCGCCAACGCGCATGTGACGGTCTACAACCCCGGCGAAATCGACGCCAATGGCCGCATTGACCGGACCATCCCCAACTATGCCGAGATGGCCGCCCGGGTGGCCGGGGTCGCGGGCGTCACCCGCGCCGCGCCGCTGGTCAAGGGGCAGGTGATGGCCTCTGCCCAGAACCGCAACGCGGGTGTCGAGGTGTTCGGGATCGCTGCGGCCGATCTGGCCGCGCTGCCCGGCATCGTGAATACCGACCGCTCTTATGGCGACCTGTCCCGCTTCGATGAGGGCATCGCCCTGGGCTCGGGCGTGGCGCGCGAGTTGGGGGTTACCGTGGGCGACCGGATCAAGCTGATCTCGCCCAATGGTGCCCGCACGCCGATGGGCACCTCGCCCCGGGTGAACGCCTATGAGGTTGTCTATGTGTTCTCGGCCGGGCGTTATGACATCGACCGCACCCGCGCCTACATGCCCTTTGCCGAGGCGCAGGCCTATTTCAACCGTGAAGGCGTGGCCGACGAGATCGAGGTGATGGTGAGCGAGCCCGAGCGGCTGGACCGGGTGCTGATCCCGATCCTGAGTGCCGCCGGGGATGGCGCCCAGGTCTGGACCTGGCAGGACGCCTCGGGCGGTTTCCTGCGCGCGCTCGAGGTCGAGGACAACGTGATGTTCATCATCCTGTCGATCCTCGTGCTGATCGCCACCATGAACATCGTCTCGGGCCTGATCATGCTGGTCAAGAACAAGGGCCGCGATATCGGCATCCTGCGCACCATCGGCCTGAGCGAGGGGTCCATCCTGCGCGTGTTCTTCATCTGCGGCGCCTTTACCGGCATCCTGGGCACGCTGATGGGCGTGGTGCTGGGCTGCCTCTTTGCCATTTATATCGACCCGATCTTCTCTTTCGTGAATTTCGTGATGGGTGGCGGCGTCTGGGACCCGGCCATTCGCGGCATCTATGCGCTGCCGGCGGAACTGCGGCTGGCTGACGTGCTCAAGGCGGCGGGTCTGTCGCTGGGCCTCTCCTGTGTCGTGACCTATTTTCCAGCCCGCCGCGCGGCGCGGCTGAACCCGGTGGAGGCGCTGCGCTATGAGTGAGCCGACATTGCGCCTGAGCGGTATCGAAAAGACCTATCTGAGGGGGACACCTGGCGAGGTGCGCGTGCTGCGCGGCGTCGATCTGAGCGTCGGGCAGGGAGAGATGGTGGCGCTGGTCGCGCCCTCGGGGGCGGGCAAGTCGACGCTTCTGCATATCGCGGGCCTTTTGGACGTGCCCGATGCGGGTCAGGTTCAGATCGCCGGACAGGACATGACCGGGCGCGGCGACCGCGCCCGCACCGGGATGCGGCGGCGGGACGTGGGCTTTGTTTATCAATTCCACCATCTGCTGCCCGAATTCACCGCGCTGGAAAACGTGGTGCTGCCGCAGCTGGCCAATGGCGAGAGTGAACGTCAGGCTGAGGCGCGCGCGCGCGAGCTTTTGTCCCGCGTCGGGGTGGAAGGGCGCGCGGATCATCGCCCGGCGGCGCTGTCGGGGGGAGAGCAGCAGCGTGTGGCGTTCTGCCGGGCGCTGGCCAATGCGCCGCGCCTGTTGCTCGCGGATGAGCCGACCGGCAACCTCGACCCCGCAACCTCGGAGCAGGTGTTTGACGCGCTGGTCGAACTGGTGCGCGGCACCGGCCTGTCGGCGCTGATCGCTACTCATAACCTGGAACTCGCCGCGCGCATGGACCGGGTGGTGCGCCTGACCGAAGGGCGATTGTCGGCCGAAGGCTGAGGCGGCGCCACACGTTGATTTGGATCATGGCGCCGGGTGTCGCGCCGGGGCAGGCTGGCAGGGTAATCATAGTGGTCCGTTGAACATGCGCCTTCTGTTACCGGCCTTGCTCCTGCTCGCTGCATGCGCCCCCGAAGGATCGGGTGGTGCGCGGCTCTATGCCCGGCATTGCGCGGCTTGCCATGGGCCGACCGGCGCCGGGGACGGACCCGAAGCGTCGCGCTTGCCGGTGCCGCCCGCAGATTTGCGTGGCCTTGCAGACGCGCATGGCGGGCGGCTTCCGGCGGCGTCCGTGATGGCCACGATCCATGGCTATCCCGGCAAGGGGCATCTGGGCGCGATGCCAGAATTCGGGCCTTTGTTCGACGGCGAGACGGTCGCCGTTACCACAACTGATGGAAATGTCATCGCAGCACCGCGCGCAATAGTAGATCTGACCGCATATGTCGAAACGCTGCAAACGCCCTGAGGCGCGCAAACTGGAGGAGACCCTGATGAAGCCGTTTCTGCCTGCCCTGCTGATCTCGACCCTCGCCGCACCCGCCTTGGCGCAGGATGTGACCGAGGGAGAGCAACTCTACCGCCACCATTGCGCGACCTGCCACGGGATCGAGGCCACCGGGCACGGACCGATGGCGGGCGTTCTGGTGATCAGCCCGGCGGATCTGACGCGTCTGTCCGAGGATGGAGAGCTGCCTATCGTACGAATAGTACGACGCATCGACGGGCGAGACCCGCTGGTCAGCCATGGTAGCCCTATGCCGGTCTACGGCCCCTATTTCGAAGGGCGCGACGTGGCTATTAAGTCGGAAACCGGTCAGCCGATCTTGACCAGCCAGCCGATTGTCGATCTGCTGGCCTATATCGCGACGCTGCAAGAGAAATGAATGGGAGACAGGCCATGCGCGCCATACCCGCAACCGCTCTGATATTGGCTGTGATTGCGGCCTGTGCCCGGATCGACGCCATGCCCGGCCCCGCGGAAGGCGAACAGGTCTTTGCCGCAAATTGCGTGGCCTGTCACGATTATCGCGGGCAGGGAGCGGAATTGTCTGGCGGTGGCGAGGCGCCAGACCTGACCCGGATCGCGGAACGGCGGGATGGAGACTTTCCCCGGGCCGAGATCCTGACCAAGATTGATGGCTACGGGCGGGGCAAGGTGTCGGCAGAGATCATGCCAGCCTTTGGCGCCCTCCTCGAAGGAGAGTTGGTTCCGGTCGAGATCGACGGGGTCATGACGCCGACGCCGCGGCCACTGGCGGCGTTGCTGGCCTATCTGGAAAGTATCCAGGTGTCCGAGGCGGGGTAATCCGCGCGACCGGGGCGGAGGCGAAGAAAATTCGACGAATTTTCTTCTCTGGCGCTGCGTTGCAAGGTCAGTCGCAGATCCCATTCAGGTCCGCATCGCGCCAGGGCAGCAGCACGTCGCTTTCTCGACCCGACTGCGGCAGGGCGCTCACCGGCATCACCGCCGCCAGCATGTCATGCAGCCGACGCGTGCGCGGCGCCTCGGGGGCCAGCGCCCGGCAACAGACATATTCCTCGACGATGGCGCCCTGCTGCTCGTAGCCGTAGCTCAGGAAATCGGGTGCTTCGCGCAGGTCGAACAGATAGGGATCGTCGCTGGCCCCATGTTCCGCCGCCGCCCGCAGTGGGTGATAACTGGTGGCGCGCCGGTTCTGCCATTGCCAGACATGGGTCAGCTCATGTGCCAGCAGCATCGCGGCAATCAGGTTCACCCGACCGGGATAGTCCGGCATGTAGTCATCCAGATACCAGTCGCGCGCAAAATAGACCTTGTGGAACAAGGTTACGGCAGCGGGTTTGACCGTGACGATCTCTTCCTTCTGCAGCGGCAGGATCCGTTCGCGGCAGGTCACGCGCGGACGCGGCTTGCGGTGAAAGGTCACCGCGCCCACCGGCGCGCCCTCGACGAGGCGCACCCGCGAGATATCGAGCGCGTCGCCGTGCAGGCGGGTGGCAAAGGCGCGTTCGGCCTCGGTCAGCGGGCGGCCGCAGGCGGCAACCAGCAGCAGCAGGCAGAACAGGCGGAGGATCATGCGCGCGGGCCTCTTGCGGTTCGGGAAAGAACTGGAGCGCCCCTGCACGGTCCCGCCGCGCGCAGGGGTGAGCGGGCAGCGGCCACGCCACCCGTCCCTGTCCCGGACGCTAGCCAAGCGCCGACAGGTCGGGCAAGCGAAAAATCACGCGTCTCTCTCAAAGGCTCATCGCCAGCACCCGGCTGATTTCGGTCAACGAGCGGCCGGATTGTTCCATCCAGGTGTTGAAGGCGGCCTGGACCTGCGTCATCGCCTTTTTCGAGGTGGGCGCCTTGTCCACAACTCCTTCGGCGATCAACCGGGCGGTAACATCGCGCGACAGGATGAAACTGTCGCGCCCGGCAAAACGCATCGCATATTGCGCGGTGGTGCCGCCCAACCGGCTGCCCCGGCGCTTGAGCAGGTCGAGAAGGCCCACATAGTCGGTTGACGGCCAGCCGCCCAGCACCCGACCGGCGCCGCCTTCGTCCCGCAATTCCAGGAGAAAGGCCGCGTTGTCACGCACGGAGGTGATTTTTGTGCCGTTGCGCACGATGCGGGTGTCCTGCAACAGGGCGTCGAATTTCTCGTCATCCATCAAGGCGCAGCGGCCGATGTCGAACCCGTCAAAGGCGGCTTCGAACCCGTCCCATTTCGCCTCGATCACCTTCCAGTTGAAACCGGCCTGAAATACGCATTTGGTAATCACCGACAGCCAGCGGTCCTCGGGTATGGCGGTCAGTTCGGCTGGGGGTTTGGGCCGGGTCAGCTTGGCCTCCAGCGCCGCTTTGCCGCCATGACGCGCGGCGGCAAGGCCGAAGATCTCGTCAAAATGGTGCATGTCTCACCTCCGTGATCGGGGGCATGGTGCCACTCTGCCCAAGGTTGGGCAAGGCGCCCGTGTCACGGCGCGTAGAAGGTTGCGGTGGCGGTTGCGACCAGCTTGCCGCTGTCTTCCTCGTGCATGTCGGCGCGGGTAAAGACCAGCGCCTTGCCCGCGCGCACGACCTGGGCCCGGCACAGGATCGCCCGGCCAACGCCGGGGCGCAGGAACTGGGTGTGCAGGTCGGTGGTGGCAAACAGGCGAAGTTCGTCCTGCTGTGCGATGGCGGCCAGCGCCATGCTGGTATCGGCCAGTGCTGCCAGCGCCTGACCCGAGACAATGCCGCCCGCTCGCGCCAGATGCGGCCCCAGCGGCATTCGCACCAGCACGTGTTCGCGCCCTGCCTCCAGCACCTCGGGGTCGAGCGCCAGCACCCAATCGGCGAAATGTTCGCTCAGCAGCGCCTGGGCGGTTTGCGGGGTCAACATCAGCTGCGTCTCCTATGGGTTTGTCCGGGGTCGAGCATAGGCGCGGAGATCATCCGTCGCCAAGGCCATACAGGACCGAAGAGCGCGTCGCAAAAAAAATGCTCGACAAGAAGGGATGGTGTGATGATTATTGACTGACCAATCAATAAACCGCCATGCGAGGGACTGGTGACAGTTCCCCGGAATCGGCGGATAGTGCACCCAATCGGATCAACAGGGAGAAATGAGATGAAACGGGTAGGACTTGGACTTGCGCTGGCCGCGCTGGCAGGAGGCGTGAACGCCGCCGAAATGGGCGCATCGGACGAACCGATCAAGCTGGCGATCAACGAATGGACCGGGCAGCACGTGACCACGCATGTGGCCGGCGAGATGCTCAAGGCCGCGGGCTACAAGGTGGAATATGTCACCGCCGGCATGATGAACCAGTTCCAGGCGCTGGCCGATGGCGATATCCACGCCACGCTGGAAATCTGGTCGTCGAACGTATCGGACGAATATGCCAAGAAGGTTGCCGAGGGCACGGTGACCGAGATCGGCGACCTGGGCCTGAACGCGCGCGAGGGCATCGCCTATCCGGCGCATGTGGCCGATCTGTGCCCGGGCTTGCCGGCCTGGGAGGCGCTGAGGGATTGCGCGCAGGTCTTCGCTTCCGCCGAGACCCTGCCGATGGGCCGGCTGGTCGACTATCCCGCCGACTGGGGCACGCCGGGCGCTGACCGCATGACCGGTCTGGACCTGCCGATCAAGGCGGTGCCCGCGGGCTCTGAAGGGGCGCTGATCGCGGAACTGCGCGCCTCGACCGAGCGCAAGTCGCCGCTGCTCATCACCTTCTGGCAGCCCCATTGGGCGATGTCGGCCTATGACGTGAAGTTCATCGACCTGCCGCCGGGCGAAGAGGCCTGTTTCAACGATGCCTCCTGGGGTCCGAACCCCAATGCGGTCAACGATTGCGATTTCTCGCCCAGCCGCATCTTCAAGGCGTCCTGGTCGGGCTTTGCCGAGAAATGGCCCGCCGCGCACGAGATCCTTTCGAACTATCAGCTGAGCGTCGAGGCGCAGCAGCCGATGATGGGCGCGATCGATGTCGATGGCGGCAAGGTCGAAGAGGTGGTTGCCGCCTGGATGACCGAGAACGAGGGCAGCTGGCGCCCGGTCGTCGACGCTGCCACCAAGTGAGCCGCAGACGTGACTGAGGCGACAACGCCGGCCATCACCTGCCAGAATCTCTGGCAGGTGTTTGGGCCCGGTGCAAACGACGCCCTGGCCGAGGCATTGGCCCGGTCGGGCGGCGATGCCGAGGCCGCGGCGGCAGAGCTGCGCGGCAAGGGTCTGATCCCCGCCGTGCAGGACGCCAGTTTCGAGGTCCGCGAGGGCGAGCTGTTCGTGATCATGGGCCTGTCCGGGTCGGGCAAGTCCACCCTGATCCGCTGCATCTCGCAACTGCTGCCGGGCACCGGCGGCGAGATCCGGATCGAGGGCGACAATGTTGTCGGCGCGTCGAAAAAGCGCCTGACCGAGCTGCGCCGGCGCAAGCTGGGCATGGTGTTCCAGCATTTCGGACTGTTCCCGCACATGACGGTGGCCGAGAACGTGGCCTATCCGCTCAAGGTGCAGGGGGTGGGGCGCAAGGAACGCCGGGCCCGGGCGCAAGAGGTGATCTCGCTGGTAGGGCTCGAAGGGCGTGAGGACAGTTTCCCCCGCCAGCTGTCCGGTGGCCAGCGCCAGCGCGTCGGCATCGCCCGCAGCCTGGCGGTGAACCCCGATATCTGGTTCCTGGACGAGCCGTTCTCGGCGCTGGATCCGCTGATCCGGCGGCAATTGCAGGACGAGTTCCTGCGCATTCAGGCGACGCTGAAGAAATCCATCGTCTTCATTACCCATGACATCGCCGAGGCGCTGAAACTGGCCGATCGCATCGCGATCATGCGTGACGGCAAGATCGTGCAGATCGGCACACCGACCGAGATCGTGCTGAACCCGGTCGACGACTATGTGCGCGAGTTTTCCAAGGACGTGGCCAAGGGCCGCCATGCCAAGGTGGCCTCGGTCATGCGGGCAGGGGTCGAGGAACAGGGGCCGGACGATCCGGGCCTGACCGCAGGCATGACGCTGGACACCGCGCTGGCGCGCTGCATGCAGCTGTATCAACCGGTGCCGGTGCGCGATGCCAGCGGTGCCATCGTGGGCACGGTGCAACCCTCGGATCTGGCGGCTGCATTGCAGGTGGACGACACATGAGCGCCGTCGATATCCCGGTCCCGCGCGCGGCAGGGCTGACGGTGGGAACAAAGGCCGCGCTGATCACGGCGCTGGTCGGCGCGCTTTGCCTGGCGCTGGAGCCGGTGGCGCCCTGGCTGGGCGCCTGGCCCAAGGCCTGGGTGCTGCCCGCCACCGATTGGGTCGGGACGGTGATGACCGCCTTTCTGGCCTGGTTCAAACCGGTGGCGCGGCTCTTTTCGGCGGTGATGGTCTATCCGATGGATGCCGCCAACTGGGTGTTGAACGCGACCCCCTGGCCGCTGGTGATCGGTATCGTCACCGCGCTGGGCTGGTATCTGGGCGGTGCGGCAATGGCGGCGCTGGGGCTTGGCGGTCTGGGCTTCGTGCTGGCCTCGGGCTATTGGCACGAGGGGATGAACACGCTGGCGCTGGTGGCGGTTTCGGTGCCGCTGGCGCTGCTGGTGGGCGGGGCGATCGGCATCCTCGCCAACGAGGTGCCGCGCATCCGGAGCGCGGTGCAGGCGGTGCTGGATATCATGCAGACGGTGCCGACATTTGCCTATCTCACGCCATTGCTGGCGCTGTTCGGTTTTGGCCCGGTGGTGGGGCTGATCGCCTCGGCGATCTATGCCGCGCCGCCGATGGCGCGCAACGTGATGCTGGGGCTGGAGCGGGTCGAGGCCGAGGTCAAGGAAGCCGCAATCATGTCCGGCGGCACCCGCATGCAGCAGCTGTTCCAGGTCGAGATCCCCTCGGCCTCGCGCCAGATCATGGTGGGGTTCAACCAGTGCCTGATGGCGGCGCTGAGCATGGTGATCATCGCCGCCGTCATCGGCGGGTTCAACGATATCGGCTGGGAAGTGCTGCTGACCATGCGCAAGGCGCAGTTCGGCGCGGCCTTGCTGGCGGGGATGGTGATCGTGGCCTTTGCGGTCATCATCGACCGGATGAGCGCGGTGCTGGCGACCGAGCGCAAGCGCCATGACATCCGCGTGGTCTGGGCGCTGCTGGGGCTGGCCTTGACCTTTACGCTGGTGTTCTGGACCCGGCTGCCGGCGGCCTCGGATCTGACCCTGCTCGACCCGGTGGCGGTTTCGCTGGATCAGGGGCTGACCCGGTTCACCCAGGCCAATGGCGCGGCGCTTGATGCGCTGAAGAACAACACGCTCTACTACGTGCTGCTGCCGCTCAGGATCGGGCTGGATCAGGCGGTTCTGCCCTTTACCTGGGGCTTTTCCTGGACCCCGCAGATGAGCGGCGCGCTGTTTGCGCTGGGCGCGGTGCTGGCGCTGGGCATGGCCTGGTCGGGGCGCGCAAGCGCCGGGCTGATGATCCTGATCGCGCTAGGCATGATCGAGACCGGTATCACCAATCTGCCCTGGCCCTTCGTGCTGACCGGTGCGGCGGCGCTGGGATACGTTGCGGGGGGTCGGCGGCTGGCGCTGATGGTGGTGATCCTGCTGGGCACCATCCTTGTGTCGGGCCTGTGGGACCGGGCGCTGTTGTCGCTCTATCTCTGCGGCGCTTCGGTCTTTGCCTGCGCGGTGCTAGGCGGCGGCATCGGCGTGGCCAGCGCGGTCTGGTCCCCGGTCTGGCGCGTGGTGCGTCCGATCTGCGACATGTTGCAGACCATCCCTCTGTTCGTCTTCCTGATCCCGGTGCTGATGGTGTTCCAGATCGGCGAGTTCTCGGCCTTTCTGGCGATCTGCGCCTATGCGATCGTGCCGATGATCCGCTACACCCGCCACGGGCTGGTGGACACGCCGGACGAGATGATGGAGGCCGCGATTTCCAGCGGCGCCACCGACTGGCAGATCCTGCGCGATGTGCGCGCGCCCTATGCGGCGCCGACCATCCTCTTGGGGCTGAACCAGACCATCCTCTATGCCTTTTCGATGCTGGTCATCGCGGCGCTGATCGGGACCACCGGTCTGGGCCAGTCGATCTATCTGGCGCTGGGGCAGGCGGATGTGGGGCTGGGCATCTCGGCCGGTGCGGCGATGGCCATTCTCGCGCTGATCGCCGACCGGCTGGTGCAGGGCTTTGCCGAGGAGCGGCGCAAGGCGCTGGGCCTGTGAACCCGTGCGGGCCCGGCTTGACTTCGGTTAAGGCCGGGCCTTTGCTGCCGCCCTAGACCGGGGCGGCGGAACAAGCGGGGGGCAGTGATGGGCGGATGGGCGGAATTTGCGGCGGCGCTGGCGGTGTTCCTGCTCAGCCATGTGATCCCGGTGCGCCCGCCGGTGCGGCCCTGGCTGGTGGCGCGGCTGGGCGCGCGTGGCTTTGGCATCGCCTATTCCCTGTTCTCTATCGCGGTGCTGGGCTGGCTGATCCTGGCCGTCGCCCGCGCGCCCTATGTCGAGGTGATCCCGCCCTTGCCCGCGCTGCGCTGGGTGCCGGTGCTGGTCATGCTGCCGGTCTGCCTGCTGGCGGTGGCGGGGTTGCGGGCGGTCAATCCGCTGTCCTTTGGCGGGCTGGGGCGGGGGGCGTTCGATCCGGCCCGGCCCGGCATCCTGGCCCTGTCGCGCCATCCGCTGCTGCTGGCGCTGGCGCTCTGGTCGGGGGCGCATCTGCTGGCCAATGGATCGCTGGCGCATGTGATCCTGTTCGGCCTCTTTGCCGGGTTCGCGGTGATGGGCATGGCCCTGATCGACCGGCGCAAGCGGCGCGAACTGGGCACCGACTGGGCGCGGCTGGCGGCGGGGACGGCGCGGCTGTCGCCAAGGGGGCTGCCTGCACTGCTGGCGCCGCGCATATTGCTGCCTGCCGCGCTGCTTTATCTGGCCCTCCTGCTGGCCCATGCGCCGGTGATCGGTGTCTCTCCGCTGCCCTAACTGGTCGAACCCGGATCGGCGTGCTAGATCATCACCGACGCTGTAAAGAGGACGCTCCCCATGCATCTGGCCTATGTCACCACCACCGCACGCGGCGCCACCGACCGGTTGCTCAGCGAAGTGGCCGCGCGTCTGGATGCCAAGGGCGTGCGCCTGGCCGGGGTGGTACAGACCAACACGGAGTGCGCCGATAACGCCCGTTGTGACATGGACCTGCGGGTGATGCCGGGGACCGAGGTCATCCGCATCTCGCAGACGCTGGGCGCCGGGTCGCGCGGCTGCCGGCTGGATCCCGGAGAGCTGGAGCGCGCGGTGGGTCTGGTCTCGGCGGCGCTCGCCGAGGACCCCGAGTTGCTGATCGTCAACAAGTTCGGCAAGCACGAGGCCGATGGGCGCGGCTTTCGCCCCTTGATCGCCGAGGCGCTCGCGCGGGATATCCCGGTTCTTCTGGGAGTGAACGGCCTGAACGAAGAACGGTTCCTGGCCTTTACCGAGGGTGCCGCCGTAAAGCTGAACCCGGAAGCGGATGCGCTGGTCGATTGGGTCGAGAAAGTCCGCACCTCACGCATTCAGGCGGCCTGAGCCGCCTCTCTCTTACTGATTGCCCTTCTGGATCACTTTGCGGGCGGACCCTGGCGGTTCTGTCCTCGTGCGATTGACCGGCGGCTTAGAGGAACCGTGTCAGCAAGGCCCTGAACGTGGCCGTCAACTCTTCGCGATTGCCCTGATCCTTGCCGATCTGGTTCTGCATCAGAAACCGAAAGGCGCCGTCGAGCAGCGCATAAGAGATTTCGACATTCTCGGGGGCGTCATGGCCCGCCTTCTCGAATGCGGCCCGCACGATGTCGATCAGCATCCCTTCGATTTCGGCCACGACCGGGCGAAAGGTGGCGTCGAACATGGCCTGGGTGCGAATATCATACCACAGCCGGTGGGTCATGTTGTCGTCCACGATCGAGGTTACCAGAGCCTCGGAAAAGGCCTCGATGACTCGCTGGCGGCCCTGCGCCTTTTTCAGCGCGTCGGTAATGTTGCGCACGAACTCCTGCTTGTAGAGTTGCACGCAGTAGATGATCAGGTCGGTGCGGTCCTCGAAATAGTAATGCAGCATGCCAAGCGACAGGTCGCTTTTCTCGGCGATGTCACGCAGCGAGGTATTGGCATAGCCAAGCTCTTTGAGCGCCTCGATCGCGCTGGTGGCGATCTGGCGCTTTTTCTCGTCCCGCTTGGCGTTCTTGCGCGCGGCGCGGGCCTTCAGTTTGGCTGGCATCTCGTTCATGGCACTCACATGGCTTTGATTTGGGCGGAATGCAACTTTTTCCGCCCACTGTCTCCTTTCAACCCAGAAGAGCGTGGTAGAAGATACCGGGCAGTTTCAGCCAGTTGGGCTTGTACTGGAATCCGGTCAGCGCGGCGCCGATCTTGTGCTGGCGTTTGTTGGTGATGAAGAAGGGCGGGCGCGGCAGCAGCGAGAACTGCCCTGACAGCAGCCCGCGCGGGAACGGCCGCCAGGGTGCCCGTACCACAGTGCGCTCGGTCTTCTCCAGCATGAAGGAGTTGTGCACCGTCCCGATGCCCGAACCGACATTCTCCAACGTGTGCCCCGGGAACGCGCCCCAGGGGCAGGCGGTGATCAGGAAACCCAGTCCGCACCAGCCGTTGATCCCGATGGTGCCATAGCGCAGCTTGGCGATGATTTCCTCGAACCGTTCCCGGCCGATCTGGCGGATGGTTTTCGGGTGGATCAGGATCTGGCAGCCCAGCGTGCCCCAGAGGTCGTCATTGGCATAGTCGATGGCCGCTTCGAGATAGCTGGCGGGATCGGGGGCCTCCAGTTCCTTGACGCTCAAAGCGGGGGCAAAGACCTCGCACGAGGCGTTGAAATGGTCCACGCCCAGTTCGCCCACGATGAGTGCCGGGGCAAGCGGGCCACGGTCGACCTTGTCGGCCTTGCCGGCATGTTCGGCGAAAGTGTCCAGTCGTTGCTGGGCGCCGGGATACCAGGCCGGGCGGGTGGACCCTGCCGCAACGCGCTTGACCTCTTCGATCAGCTGCGCGCCCTTGTCCCAGCCGCGCGGCATCACCAGCGCCTGGCAGGCGATGCAGTTGTGGCCAGAGTTGTGCAGCTTCATCGTTGCGATGTTTTCCGCCTGGAACCGGATATCGGCGGCGGACCAGGGGCCGGGCACCACGATGGTGGGACTGACCGAACCCAGTTCGGAGGTGAACCGCTTGGTATTTCTGGGCGTGCCCGCCTTGCGGTTCTTCGCACCTTCCTCGCCCACGCCCCAGACGATGGCGTCATGGGTGCTTTCGGCGCCGGTGATGTGCAGCTCTTCGATGATCGGATGATCGCACAGATAGGCGCCCCCCTTGGCATCGCCTTTGACGATGCGCAGATATCCCTCGTCGACAAAGGGTTTCATGGCGATCTTGTAGTAGTCGGTCAGGTAATCGTTGACCGGGTTCATCTTCAGGATCACCACTTGGTTTTCCAGGATCAGCTTTTGCAGCACGTCCAGCGGCGTGATCGCGTTGACGTTGCCCGCGCCCAGCACCAGCGCCACCTTGCCGCGCCTCTGTTTCTCCGGCGTGTCATAGGCGATGGCGGCGTGATCCTTGAGGTTGCCGGCTGTGACGCCCTGTTGCATCCAGACCTCGGCCGAAACTCCGCTGAGCAGCAACCTGTCCCAGATCGAATGCGGCAGCACCTTGACCGCCAGCTGGCCTGTGACCAGTTCACGGGTGGGCAGATGGTCGATAAAGGCCTTGCCCTGCATCTGCGACAGCGTTGCCATCAAGGCGTTGCAGCCCGCCATGCAGGCATAGGGCCCCGCGATCCATTCCTCGCCCGCTACCGCCGTGCCGGGTTTCAGCCCCTTGCGGCGGGCGGCCTCGTCGGCCCAGCCCTTGGCGACCTTCATGATCCCGTCCTTCATGCTCGACAACAGTCGGATCCGGTCGGGGACGGGCAATTGCGCCCATTTGTCCTTGTTCGCGTCCAGATCTTCCAGTGCGCGGTCGTAGTGATCGAACAGGGCGTCCTGATCGTCGAGTGTCAGTTGTGCGGCGTCAAGCATCCTGGATACCTCTCTCGATCAGGGTATTGGCGAATTGATCCCGCAACTGGTTCTTGAGCATCTTGCCCGTGGCATTGAGAGGGATCGCATCGGTGAATACCACCGCGTCGGGCACCTGCCAGCTGGCAACCTTGCCCTTGTAAAGCGCGAGGGTCTCTTCTTCGCTCGGGTCGGCGCCTTCGGCCTTGACCGCGATGATGATCGGGCGCTCGTCCCATTTTGGATGGACCGCGCCGATGGCGGCGGCCATGGCGACACCCGGATGCGCCACCGCGATCCCTTCGAGGTCGACCGAGGAGATCCATTCGCCGCCCGACTTGATGATGTCCTTGGTGCGGTCGCGGATCACCATGAACCCGTCGGCGTCGATGGTCGAGACATCTCCGGTATCGAACCAGCCGTCACCGGTGGTTGCCGCTGCGTCCTTGCCGAAATAGGTATCGACCACCCAGTGGCCGCGCACCTGCAGTGCGCCCTCGGCCTTGCCGTCATGGGGCAGGGGAGTGCCCTTGTCATCGACGATGCGCAGGTCGATGCCAAAGGGTGGACGGCCTTGGCCCAGACGCAACAGCGCCATCGCATCGGCGTCCAGATCGGCATGCTTGCCCTTGGGCCGGTTGGCTGTGCCCAACGGCGAGGTCTCTGTCATGCCCCAGGCGTGGATCGTGTCGCAGGCATAATCGTTGCGGAAGGTGGCAATCATCGACGGCGCGGCTGCCGATCCGCCGATCACGTTGCGGCGCAGGGTCTCCATTCTGGAACCTGATTTCTTCGCCGCCGCCAGCAGCATCATCCAGATCGTCGGCACGCCCAGGGCCAGCGTCACCTTCTGGCTGTCGATCAGCCCCAGCAGGCTGTCACCGTCCAGCATCGGCCCCGGCATCACCAGCTTGGCGCCAGTCATCGCGGCGGCATAGGGAATGCCCCAGGCGTTGGCGTGAAACATCGGCACCACCGGCAGGATGGTTTCCTCGCTCGACAGGCTCAACCCGTCGGGCAGCGAGATCGCGAAGGTGTGGATCATGGTCGAGCGGTTGTTGTATAGCACACCCTTGGGGTTGCCCGTGGTACCCGAGGTATAGCAGAGCGAACAGGGGCTATCCTCGCTGATCTGCGGCCATTCGTAATCGTCGGCGCCCTGTTCGATCAACTCGTCGTAGAAGATCACGTCCGGGATCGCCGCTAGAACCTCTGCTTCGCGCGGCCCCATGAAGATGAAATGCTCGATCGTCTTCAGGTGGTCACGTGTTCCGGTGATCAGCGGCATGAAGGTCTTGTCAAAGAACATCGCCTTGTCGCCGGCATCGTTGCAGATGAAGATGAACTGCTGCGGTGCAAGGCGCGGGTTCAGCGTGTGGCAGACCATGCCGCTGCCGGATACGGCGAACCAGATTTTCAGGTGACGGTGGTTGTTCCAGGCCAGTGTCGCCACCCGGTCGCCCTGCGACAGGCCCAATGTGCCAAGGGCCGAGGCGAGCTTGCGCGACCGGACCGCCACATCGCCCCAGTTGGTGATATGCAATTCGCCGGTGGTCTCGCGGCTGACGATTTCGGTATCGGCATGGTATTTCCCGGCATGCACGATCAGATCGCTGATCAGCAGCTCTTTTCGCATCATCGAACCCAGCATGGGTGATCTCCCTATGTTGTTGCTCAGGCCTCGCCGCAAGCGAGGCCAATATCTATGTTCACTCGGCGGCCGCAGCCGCGGCGCTGTATTCGGCCTTGATCATATCGGCGCATTTCTCACCGATCATGATCGAGGGCGCGTTGGTGTTGCCCGAGACCAGCAGCGGCATGATCGAGGCATCGGCCACGCGCAGCCCGTCCAGCCCGCGCACTTTCAGCTGCGGATCGACAACGGCCATGTCATCGACGCCCATCTTGCAGGTGCCGACCGGATGATAGACCGTATCGGCGCGGTTGCGGATATGTTGTTCCCATTCGGCGTCAGTGGTGTTGTCATGCACCCCGAACAGTTCCTTGTGCTTGTATTTTGCCATTGCGGGCGCCTCCAGAACGGCGCGGGTCATCTTGGCACCCTTGATCAGGGTTTGCAGGTCGCGGTCGTCGCTGAGGAATTTCGGGTCGATACCGGGATCGGCCATCGGGTCGTCCGATTGCAGGAACACTTCGCCGCGCGAATGGGGGCGCAACACGCAGACATGGCAGGAATAGCCATGGCCCAGATGCAGCTTGCGCGCATGATCGTCGACGATCGAGATCACGAAATGGGTCTGCACGTCTGGCCGGTCGAGGCTTGGGTCGGTCTTGAAGAAACTTCCCGCCTCGGTGATGGTCGAGGCCACCATCGAATTGCCGTGCTTGCGCCATTTCAGAATCTCGCCGAACAGCTTTCCCGTCGCGCGCAGGCCGATGCCGATATTGTCGGTATCCTTGGTGGTGTAGCCGAGAATGAAATCGAGGTGATCTTGCAGGTTCTGGCCGACGCCCGGCAGCTCGTGCACCATGCCGATCCCGTGCGGGGTGATGTCCTGTGCCCGACCGACGCCCGACAGTTGCAGGATCTGCGGTGACTGGAAGGCACCAGCACTCAGGATCACTTCCTTGCCCGCCATGGCGCGATGCCTCGCCTTGCCGACCCTGTATTCGACGCCGATGGCGCGCTTGCCTTCGAACAGGACACGCGTGGTACGCGCCTTGGTGATCACTGTCAGGTTGGGGCGCTTGTCCATCACCGGGAACAGATAGGCCGCCGCGGCCGAGCAGCGCTCGCCATTCTTGTCGGGGCTGTGGTGGATGGTCGCCTGCCAATAGCCCGCGCCGCTGTTGTCGCCCCGGTTGAAATCCTCGGTCCGGCGGATCTGCATCTGGGTGCTGGCCTCGATGAATGCCTCGGAGATCGGGCGTGGTGCCTTCTGGTCCGAGACCTGGAGCGGTCCGCTGTCACCATGCTCCGCGTCGGCGCCGCGCACGTTGTTCTCGGCCCGTCTGAAATAGGGCAGGACGCTGTCCCAATCCCAGCCGTCGTTGCCCAGATCGGCCCAGCTGTCGTAATCCTCTTTCTGGCCGCGCACATAGAGCATCGCGTTGATCGCGCTCGACCCGCCCAGTGCCTTGCCGCGCGGCTGATAGCCCTGGCGCCCGTTCAGCCCTGGCTGCGGTACCGTCTTGAAGGCCCAGTTGTTGATCTTGCCATAGCCGGGCAGCATCGCCACCACGCCCATGGGGGCACGGATCAGGATGTCCCGGCCGCCGCCGCCCGCCTCGAGCAGGCAGACTTTGACACTCGGATCCTCGCTCAGGCGCGATGCGATCGTCGCCCCGGCGGACCCGCCTCCCACGATCACGAAATCATAGCTCATTTCCAACTCCCTGGTTCTCCCCATCGGACCGTGCCCGTTGCCCTGCCATTCTTGCCCTTTGCAGGGCGAATCCCAGTCCGATCCATCTCCTCGAAAAAGATTAAGCGAATTTATTGGACAAAAGTCCAGAAATTTTGTTTGCTTCCTGTCAGGCGGCGATTCCCGGAGGAGGGGAGAGCCGGAACATGAACGAAAACGTTCAATCAGGGAGAGAGTAATGAAAAAGTCCATGCTCAAGGGCCTTGCCCTTGCGTGCGGTCTGGCGGCCATCAGCGCACCAGCCGTTGCGGAAACGGTTCTCAAGCTCGGCTCGGTGGCGCCATCCGGCTCGCCCTGGGGCAAATGGGCGACCGGGGTCGCCGCCAAGATCGAAGAGGTTTCGGGTGGCGAGTTGAAGATCGAACTGCTGCTGGATGCGCAGGCCGGTGACGAACAGACGGTGTTGCGCCAGACCGCCAAGGGGCGGTTGGACATCGCCTTTGTGTCCAATGTCCCGCTGACCCTGCTGAGCCAGGAAATGGCGATCCCTTCGGCGGCCTACATGTTTGACAGCCCCGAGCAAGGCACCTGCGTCACCTATGAACATCTCTCGGACACGCTGGGCGGTATCATGGAAGGCGCCGGTGTGGTGCCTCTGACCTGGATGGAGGTCGGCCATTATATCCTGTTCTCAAAGGAGCCTGTTTCCAGCCCGGCCGATCTGGCCGGCAAAAAGATGCGCATCGCCCCCTCGATCGCCGATGCGGCGCTGGCCAAGGCCTGGGGCGTTCAGGGGGTTCCGATGGGTACGTCGGATGCGATCCCGGCCTTGCAGACCGGAACTGTCGATGCGGCCTGGTTCCCGACGCTGTTCGGGATCGGGATCGGGACCCACAAGGTAGCGCCTCATGTCACCGTCACCAATCACGCGCGCCTGATCGGCACCGTCGCTGTATCGGGGCGGACCTGGGCCAAGCTCTCTGACCAGGAAAA
Organism: Ruegeria sp. YKSF070; assembly: GCF_059612725.1. Taxonomy (NCBI): domain Bacteria; kingdom Pseudomonadati; phylum Pseudomonadota; class Alphaproteobacteria; order Rhodobacterales; family Roseobacteraceae; genus Ruegeria; species Ruegeria sp. YKSF070. The sequence goes on from NZ_JBXWRD010000016.1 coordinate 51,316, forward strand.
GCAATGGCTGGGTGTGTTCACCGCCGCCGGGCCGCAATTGACACAAGGTATTCTCGGGGCCGAGCCCGCGCTCCTTGGGCAACTCGAAGGCGCGGGCGTGCCGGTCAAGCATCTGAGCGCCGAGGAAGGCGCCGTGTGGAAGGCTGCCGCTGATGGCGTGCTTGCGGCAATCATCGAGGAGGCCGGTGGCGATGCCCAAACCGTCGCCGACCGGATTGCGCAGGCCAAGGCTGCCTGCGGGTCGTGACCCCCACCGGAACCAGGGGCTGACACGATGCAGCGCTATCTTACACTGCTCTTGCGGGTCGAAGGCATGGTCGCGGTCACTGCATATGCGGTGACCTGCGGCCTGCTCCTGGCGGATGTCTTTGCCCGCGAGTTCCTGTCCCAGGCGATCTGGGGCGCCCAGAAAATCGCTGTTTTCGGCGCCATCGTCGCTGGCATTCTGGGCCTGACCATCGCGGTGGGCAACAATGCCCACCTGCGCGCCAATTTCGCCGACCGCGTGCTGCCCTATCCCTGGGTCGACCGTCTGGGCGATCTGGTATCGGCGACCCTGTTTGGCGGCCTGTGCTGGTACGCCATCGAATTTGTCAGCGAATCCATTCAGTTCAAGGACAAAGCGGAGGTGATCCATATCCCGCTCTGGCCAATCCAGTTGGTGTTTCCCTATGCCTTCGGCACCGCCGCTCTACGGCATCTGATCTTCTTTCTCGTTCCGGGCACCCGGCCTGAACACGCTGGCGAGGGCTGAGTGATGGAGGTTATCGGCCTTTTCGCCCTGTTTGCCGCGCTTCTGATCCTGCGGCAGAGCGTCATTCTGATCCTGCTGTCGGCCACCGCCTATATACATCTAGTCTGGGGCGACGGGCTGGTCGTCTACCTGATCGAAGATATCTGGACGGCGATGGACAATTCCGTCCTGCTGGCCATCCCGATGTTCATCATCGCGGGCGCCCTGATGTCGCGCGGCTCGATCGCCGAACGGCTTATCGAAATCGTGCGCGCCGCAACCGAGTGGATGCCGGGCGGACTGGGCTTTGCCACGATCCTGAGCTGCGCGCTGTTCTCTGCCATCTCGGGGTCGTCGCCCGCGACGCTGCTGGCGGTGGGGGCGGTGATGTATCCGGCCCTCAAGGAGGCGGGTTATACCCGTAAATTCGCGCTTGGGTCCGTGACCTCGGCGGGGACGCTGGGGATTATCATCCCGCCCTCGATCCCGCTGATCATCTATGGCATCATCACGGAGACCTCGATTGTCGACCTGTTCCTGGCCGGGATCATCCCCGGCATCCTGCTGACCGCGGCATTGGGCATCTACAGTCTGGTCAGCAACCGCCACGTCACCCGAACCCCGTTTTCCTTGTCCCGCCTCATGGCGGCGTTTCGCAACGGCATCTGGTCGCTGATGCTGCCTGTGATCCTGCTGGGGGGCATCTATTCGGGCTATTTCTCACCCACCGAGGCAGCGGCGGTGTCGGTCGGCTATGCCATGCTTGTCGAATTGCTCATCCATCGCGAGCTTGGACCGAGGGATTTCTTTGCGGTCGGCCTGCAAACCGCCCAGATGCTGGGAACGCTGTTTCCCATCGTGGCGGTTGCCCTGTCGATCAAGACCATCCTTGCGATCGAGGGCATCCCACAGGATTTTGCCCAGTGGCTTCAGGGGGCGGTCAGCTCGAAGATTGCCTTCCTTCTGGCGGTCAACGCCGCGCTTATCGTGATCGGCTGCCTGATTGACGTGGTCTCGGCCATCCTGCTGCTGGGTCCGATCCTGTTTGCCGCTGCGCAGAGCTTTGGCATCAACCCGGTGCATTTCGGTATCATCATGGTGATCAACCTGGAAATCGGGCTGCTGACGCCACCTGTCGGGCTGAATGTGCTGGTGGCGATGACCGCCTTTCGCGAGCGGTTCTGGGATATCTGCCATGCCGTGCTGCCGTTCATCGCGATCATGTTTGCGGTGCTGATGCTTGTGACCTTCGCGCCGCAGTTGTCGCTATTTTTCGTTACGCAATAGGGGGGATCGTTCAATGCACCGCATATCGGCAAGCAGCAATCGCTCGTTCTGGGGCTGGGGCCGGGCGGATTTTGCCCTGACCCACCCCGAGACCGCGCTGCTCGACGGCATGGCGCGCGCATTCGGACGCGACCCTGCCGCGATTGCGCCGGAACCGAAGGTTGCGGAATTCGAACTGCGGGCGCCGCGCGTGACCCCTCCGGCAAGTCTTGCCGAAATCGTTTCAGACAGCGCCCATGACCGGCTGTCGCACTCCTTTGGCAAAAGCACCGCCGACAATATCCGCATGGTGATGCGCCATGTGCCAGAGCCGGTTGACCTGGTCGCATTCCCAAAGACCGAAGAGCAGATCGCGGCGCTTCTCGACTGGGCCGGTTCGAATGATGTCGCGGTCATCCCCTATGGTGGCGGGTCGAGCGTCTGCGGCGGGGTCGAGCCTGATGTGGGGCCAGACTATCGCGGCACCGTTTGCGTGGACATGCAGAATTTCGACCGTGTTCTCGAGGTCGACCACCTGAGCCGCGCCGCGCGCATTCAGGCCGGGGTCTATGGCCCGGCGCTGGAAGAGCAGCTGCGCCCGCATGATCTGACGCTGCGGTTCTTTCCGCAGAGCTTTGAATTCTCGACCTTGGGGGGCTGGATCGCCACCCGTGCGGGTGGGCATTTTGCCACGCTGATGACCCATATCGACGATCTGGTCGAGGCGACCCGGATGGTCACACCAGCAGGCATCATGGAGACCCGGCGCCTGCCCGGCTCGGGGGCTGGCATCTCTGGTGACAGAATGGTTCTCGGGTCCGAAGGAAACCTGGGCCTTATCACCGAGGCCTGGATGCGCTTGCAGGACCGCCCGCGCTTTCGCGCCTCGGCTTCGGTGCGGTTCGACAGCTTTTTCGCGGCCGCCCAGGCCGTGCGCGCGCTTTCTCAATCAGGGCTCTATCCGACGAACTGCCGCTTGCTCGACGAGGCCGAGGTTGCGGCCTATGGCATCGGCGACGGCAAGAGCGCGACGCTGGTCCTGGGGTTTGAGAGCGCGGAGCATGCATTGGACCCGTGGATGGAGCGGGCACTGGAGCTTATGGCCGATCATGGCGGGCGCTGGGATGTCGAGGCGGTGGCGGCTTCGCTCAGGGGCTGCGACGAACACCGCAAGGGCGCGGCGGGCGCCTGGCGCGAGTCCTTTATCCGCATGCCGTATTACCGAGACCGACTGACCCGGCTGGGGGTCATCGTCGATACGTTCGAATCCGCGATCACCTGGGACCGGTTCGAGGATTTCTATCGCAATGTCATGGCCGATGTCGGCGCCGCGATCAAACAGGCGACAGGCAAGCCGGGGCGGCTGAGTTGCCGCTTTACCCATGTATACCCCGATGGCCCGGCGCCCTATTTCACCTTCTACTGCGATGGCGGCGCGCCCGGCGACATGGCTGGAGCCCTGGAGGCCTGGCGCAGTATAAAACAGGCCGCGAACGCCGCCGTCACCACGCATGGTGGCACGGTCACCCATCACCACGCGGTGGGTCGTGACCATCGTAGTGGCTACGAGGTGCAAAGCCCGGCCCTGATGCGTGCCGCGATTGCCGCGATGAAAAGCCGCTTCGACCCTGCGGGCATCCTCAACCCCGGCGCCTTGATCGACCCCGAGAACAGGCAGGTTGGTCAGCGCGGCGTGCTGATGACGCAACCATCCGAATGAACCCTCAAACGCCCCGGAACCGGGCACCACAGACAAGCAAGGAGAAGGCAATGGAAATCGTACCCATGACCACCGCGCTGGGCGCCGACATCTACAACGCGGATGTGCGCAACCCCGAGCATGTCGCCCGGATCAAGGACGCCTTTGCCAAATACTCGGTCCTGTCGATCCGCGATCAGCATCTGGAGCCCGAAGAGCACATCGCCTTTGCCGAGGCGATCGGCAAGATCAACATCAACCGGTTCTTCACCCCGCTGGACACCCATCCGAACATCGCAATTGTTTTGAAGGAGAAGGACCAGAAGGGCGCGATCGGCGAGGTCTGGCATACCGACCATTCCTATGATGCCGAGCCGGCGCTGGGCTCGATCCTGAGCGCCAAGGAGATGCCCCCGGTGGGCGGCGACACCGCCTTCAGCTCGATGGCGGCGGCCTATGACGCCCTGTCGGACAGGTTCAAGAAAGTGCTGGAGGGGCTCGAGGCCTGGCACGGCACCTATCATGTCTTCGTCAACAGCCCGGCGGCCAAGAAAGCGCGGGAAGAGGGGCGGCTAAACGAAAACGCCATGCCCGAGCCGGATGTGAAACACCCGATGGTGATCCGGCATCCGCTGTCTGGGCGCCCGTGCCTCTTTGTCAATCCGCAGTTCACCACCCGTATCGACGGGATGTCCCCCACCGAATCCGACGCGATCCTGAACGGTATCTACCAGCATTGCCAACAGCCGGAATTCCAATGCCGCGTGCGTTGGCGCGAGGGCGATCTGACCATGTGGGACAACCGGTCGACCTGGCACAAGGCGATCAACGACTATCACGGGTACCGCCGCTACATGCACCGCATCACCATCGAAGGCTGCGCCCTGAGCGCCGCCTGAGCCTCACCCCGTATCGCCGTCCCGCCAAGGAGGTTTCCAATGTGCAAGACCCACGCAACCGATCATACCGCCGCTGCCAACCGGGCGGTACTGGACCTGCTGAACTTTGGCGACCGGCAGGATTTCGAGGATGCCAGTCGCGGCTTTGTCGCGACCTTTGACGAGGATGCGATCACCGGGGCCGAGGGCAAGATCGTTTTTGACCTGAAGCGCTTTGCGTTCATGCAGGGCGCGGCGCCCGATACCGTGAACCCCAGCCTGTGGCGGCAGGGTCAGTTGAACGCGATCCATGGCCTGTTCACCATCCATCCGCGTATCCATCAGATACGCAATGCTGACATCTCGAACATGACCCTGATCGCGGGTGACACTGGCTGGATCGTTATCGACCCGCTGTTGACCGTGGAAACCGCGCGCGCCTCGCTGGCACTGGCAAACCGGCATCTGGGCGAACGTCCGGTGGTGGCGGTGATCTATACCCATTCGCATGCCGACCATTTCGGCGGTGTGCGCGGTGTCGTCGATCAGGCGGATGTGGCGGCGGGCAAGGTGCCGATCATCGCCCCCGACGGGTTCATGGAATATGCGATCTCCGAAAACGTGCTGGCAGGCAACGCGATGAACCGGCGGGCGCAGTACCAGTTCGGCATGGGGTTGGACGCTGGCCCCCGGGGCCATGCCGGCTGTGGTCTGGGGCCTGCGGCCGGGACCGGTTCGATCAGCCTGATCCCGCCCACCGACACGGTGTACCGGACCGGGGAAACCCGGATCGTGGATGGGGTCGAGATCGAATTCCAGATGGCCAACGGGTCCGAGGCGCCCTCGGAGTTCATGTTCTATTTCCCGCAGTTCCGGGCGCTCTGTGCTTCCGAAGTCACCACGCATAACATGCACAACATCCTGACCCCGCGCGGCGCCGAGATCCGCAATACCCTGGGCTGGGCCAAATATATCGACGAATCCATCGCGCTTTTTGCCGAGCGGACCGACCTGATCTTTGCCTCGCATCACTGGCCGCAATGGGGTACCGAGCGTATTCGGGGTTTCCTGACCCGGCAACGCGATCTCTATCGCTTCATCCATGACGAGACGCTGCGGCTGGCCAATCACGGCCATACGATCCACGAGATCCCGGACATGGTGGAACTGCCCGAGGGGTTGCGGCACGATTTTGCCTGTCGTGGCTATTACGGCACGCTCAAGCACAACATCAAGGCGGTCTACCAGTTCTATCTGGGCTGGTGGGACGGCAATCCGGCGACCTATGATTGCCTGCCGCCCTCGGAAAGCGCGACCCGGCTGGTGCGCGCCATGGGCGGCGCCGACGCGGTGCTGGCCGAAGGGCAGCGCGCCTATGACGAAGGCGATTATCGCTGGGCCGCCGAGATCCTGAACAAGCTGGTCTTTGCCGAACCGCAGAATACGGCGGCGCTCAAGCTTCAGGCCGATACGCTGGAACAGATGGGGTATCAGGCCGAGGCCGGAACATGGCGCAACATTTTCCTGCTGGGGGCACAGGAGCTGCGCGAGGGCATCCGCCCCTCGACCGTCAATACCTCGAACCCGGATGTGCTGTTCAACATGGGGGTGGGGATGGCGCTTGATTTCCTGGGCGTGAAATTCAACGCGGCCAAGGTGCCGGGCGACTTTACCGTTCTGCTGAACTTCTCGGACAAAGGCCAGAGCCATCTGTTGGCCGCGCAGAACGGGGTGCTTGCCAACACCACCTATCACGATGGCACGGCGGACCTGGTCCTGACCCTGACCGAGGCGGCGTTCTTTCAAATGCTGGGGCAGATCGCCGGGGTCGAGGACCTGATCGGACAAGGCGTCCTGTCGATGCAGGGCGATGTCACGAAACTTGGCGCCCTTTTCGGCGCGCTGGATGCGTTCGACCCGAATTTCGCAATCGTGACGCCCTGAGGCCGTCGCGCCCGCTCCTCCCGGCAGCGCTCGGGAGGAGCGGGTCTGGTCCTAGCCGTCCTTGCCGACGCCGGCGGGATCCTGCACGTCGCGACCCAGTGCGGCCAGATCGGAATAACGGTCGCCGATACGGTGATGCGGCCGCCCGCGTGTCGCGGCGCCCAGCGCAACCACCAACTCGTCACAGGCGGGTGCGTCGTAGATCGAGAACTGCACCGTCAGGTAATGCGAGCGGCGGCCGGTATCGTGTTTGTCCATCAGCGGTATCTGGATCTGCGTGTTGGCCGGTCCGCGTGTGTTGGTAAAGCCCAGATAGCTTTTCGCGCCCACCGCCTCGCGATAGAAATTGCCGAATTGCAGTGTATGGATCAGCGCCGAGGCGTGCTCGACCTCGCAATTGGTGCCCGAGATACAGGCCTTGCCATAGGCCTCGATCGTGTCACCCGATCCGGCCAGCGCGATCAGGCGGTCGGTCAGCAGCTTGCCCAGAACCGGCGCCATGCGGCGGATCTCGGGCGAGAGATCCTCGACAAAGCCGCGCCCGGCCCAGGGGTTGGCCACCACCGCCGCGACCCCGATCATGCGCAGCACCGGGTCGGCGGCGCGGCCGCCCTCGGTGTGGATATCTTCGTCGAAAGTGACGACTTTTCTCAGTTCCGGAAGCATTGGGGGTCTCCTGTCAAACGGTGTATTCGGTGTGATCGGCAATGGAATGGACGATGCCGCTGCGTTCGGTGCCGTGGTAAATCCCGAAACTGCCATGGCGGTATTCGCGTTGATAGCGCGCCAGCATCGAGCGTTCGGTATCGTTGGCGACCTGATCCAGCGGCAGTGCGGCCAGGTCGTGATAGCGCATGCCCTCCGGCGCGGCGCCGCTGACCGTGCCGTGATAGACGATCGAATGCGCGCCGGTCTGGCTGTTCTGGAACACGGCATAAAGGTGGTCGAGCCGGGCGGTCAGGCCGCGACTGTCCATGTGCCGCACAAAGCCCGCGACCGTATTGTCGCGCGCGGGTGACTTGGGAACCGTCAGGGTGCCGTCTTGTGTCTCTTCCAGCAGGATGCGGTCGCCATCGGCTAGGACAGCGGCGATGACCCCGTTGGCATCCTTGGTCGCCGCGTCGGCCAGCCGGTTTTCCAGCCCAAGGTCGAAATAGGCGCCGTTGTGGAAGCCAAGCGGTTTGCCCTCGGTCACCGCGTGGTTCAGCACGCGCCCGATCAGGATCAGGTGATCGCCGGCATCGACGAGCTTGTGCTGCGCACAGGCAAATGTCGCCAGCGCCCCGTTGATCAGCGGCAGCTCATGCGGGCCTGGATGCCAATGGTGGCCGGCGAATTTTTCGGTCGAACGCGAGGCAAACAGGCCCGAGATCTCTTTCTGCGCGTCAGACAGGATGTTGACCGCGAAATGCGGCGCCTGGGCAAAGACATCGCAGCTATGTGCCGTCTTGGCGAGGCAGACCAGCAGCAGCGGCGGGTCGAGCGAGACCGAGGTGAAAGAATTGGCGGTAAAGCCGCGGGGTGTTCCATCCTCCTGCCTTGTGGTCAGCACGGTCACCCCGGTGGCGAACTGTCCAAAGGCGCGGCGCAGGTCGCGCCTTGCGTCCTCATCCAGCGGCGCGCTTTCTGCCAGCATCTCGAGCAGCGCGTCATGCTCGCCCAGCCGGGGCGGGGCAGGCAGGGGAGGCGCCGCCTGCCCGGCAAAGCGCAGCGGATTGGCGGCTACGGTCCAGGGGGCATGGCCGGGTTCGGGATGGGGAATATGCGCCAGCATCTGCCGCGCCGCGACATGCGGATCGGCGGTGATATCGGCCACCGTGTTGAGCAGGCCAAAAGGCACGTGACCGCCCAGCAGCCCGGTCAGCTCCGCCTTGCTGCGGGTGGCGGTCCAGCCCGAGACGACCCGGTTGATCTCGCCTGCATTGGCGGACCGCCCGGCGCGGGTGGAAAATCGCGCATCACCGCCCAGATCGGGCCGGTTCATGATCGCGGTCAGCTTTTGCCAGAAACTGTCATCAACAATGCCCAACGCCACCTGACCATCGGCGGCGGGAAATAGGCCAAAGGGGGCCAGCAACGGGTGACCGTTGCCCTCGGGGCCCGGCACCTGTCCGGTCATGTCATGCAGATAGACCATCCGCTCACACATCGAGATCATCGCGTCATACATGGCGACGTCGACGAAACGGCCCTTGCCGGTCGCCTCGGCCTCGCGCAGAGCGGCGAGAATGCCAAAGGACATCATCATGCCGGCAAAGATATCGCCGATGCCGGGGCCGACCTTGGTGGGTGTCTCGGCATCGGGGCCGGTCATCGCCATCAGCCCGCCCATCGCCTGCGCCACCACGTCATAGGAGGGCCAGTCGGCATAGGGGCTGGCGCCGGTGCGCGGGTCGCCAAAGCCGCGAATGGCGGCATAGACCAGCCGGGGATTGGCCTCGGCGAGCGATTCATATGAGAGGTCGAGACGGTCCATCACACCGGGCCGGAAGTTCTCCAGCACAACATCCGCCGTTGCCGCCAGCCTGCGAAAGGCGGCCTTGCCCTCAGGCGATTTCAGGTCCAGCCGGATGCTTTTCTTGCCCCGGTTCAGGCTGACGAAATAACCCGCCCAGTCATGGCCCGGATCGTCGGCGCGATAGGGGCCGTTGTTGCGGCTGGTGTCGCCGCTGCCACCTTCGATCTTGATGACCTCGGCGCCGTGATCGGCAAGGAACATGCTGCAATAGGGGCCCGACAGCATGCGGCTGAGGTCCAGCACGCGTATACCCTTGAGGAGGGTGCTGCTCATCCGGTCGTCTCCTTTGGCAGGCTGTCCAGAAACCGGCGCAGCGGCGTATTGACGGCGGCCGGATCCTCGGCCAGCGCCATGTGGCGCAGACCCGGCAGGATCAGCGCCTGCGCGCCCTTGATCTCGGCGGCGATGGCGCGGGTCATCTCGGGGCCGTTACCGTAATCCTCGTTCCCGGTGATCACCAATGCGGGGCAAGTGAGCGGCGGCACCGGGGCCGTGATCTCGTCGATGCCATCGGCCAGAACCCGGTAGATCCGGTGATAAACCTCCTTGCGGTTTGCCGTGACCCAGCCGCGCACGGTCACCATCATCGCCGGGTTGGCCTTGCGGAAACCTTCGGTGAACCAGCGTTCCAGCGCTGCTTCGACCGTTGATTGCGGACCCTCGTCGCGGGCCTGCTCGACCCGTGCAAGGATCGCGGCCTGCGCCTCGGCGCTGCGTTGGTGCGGCGAATGCAGGATGACCAGCGCGCGCGCGCGATCGGGGCAGTCCTGCGCGAAGCGGCGCGCGATCATGCCGCCTAGCGAAAACCCAGCGATGACCGCATCGGCGAGACCGCAATAATCTAGTAGGCCCTGCAATTGGCGCGAAAAAAGCGAAAGGCTGGGGGTCTCGGGCGGATCCGTCGATTCGCCATGGCCATAAAGGTCATAGCTGAGCACGCGATAGCAATCGGTCAGCGCCGGGCTGGTCCATTGCCAGCAGGCCCGGTTCAGCCCCAGACCATGGATCAGCACCACGCAGGGCGTATCTGCCGGGCCGGTAATCTCATAGGCGGTGCCGTCAGGTGCGACCGGCATCAGCCCTCTCCCCCGAGCGGTTTATAGGCCATCACCTCGACCTCGACCCGGGCATCGACCAGCAGGTCGCTGACCACGGCCGAGCGGGTCGGCGGATCGTGCGGGAAATACTCGCCGTAAACCGCGTTGAAGCCGGGGAAATCACTGCGCGCGCGCAGCCAGACCATCGCCTTGACCACATCGTCGCGGGAGCACCCGGCGAGCGCGAGGGTGGCGGTGATGTCGTCAAGCACGGCGCGCGTCTGTTCCTCGACCGAGCCAGTGGTTATCGGCACACCGTCCCGCATCGGGATCTGGCCGGTCAGAAAGACAAAATCACCGGCCCGGATAGCGCGCGACAACGACAGCACCCTGCCACCGATTTCGAGGGGTCCGCCGATCACCTGTTTCTTGCTGCTGGTCACGTTTGCATCTCCTTTTGCGGCCAGCCTGCCCTGATCCCCAATCCTCAACTTAAGAATTTTCGACACATGGATGCCGATTTTTCGCACAACTCATCGCCGATTCGCCGCTTTGTATGAGACGAGAGACAAAAAGGGAGGACCGAGATGGCCGATATCCAGAGCTATCGGATGCTGATCGACGGCGCATGGGTCGATGCCTCGGACGGGGCGCTGTTTGACAGCACCAACCCCGCCGATGGCAAGGTGTGGTGCCGGATCCCCGAGGCCACCGAGGCGGATGTGAACCGGGCGGTCGAGGCAGCGCATCGCGCCTTTACCTCGGGGCCATGGGCCAGAATGACACCGACCGAGCGCGGTAAGCATTTGCGGCGGCTGGGCGATCTGCTGGCGGGCCGGTCCGAGGAACTGGGGCGGATCGAGTCGGTGGATACCGGCAAGATGCTCAAGGAAACCCGCTGGCAGGCGAAATACATCGCCGAGTTCTTTCACTTCTTCGCAGGCTGCGCCGATAAGGTCAGCGGTGAAACGCTGCCTATCGACAAGCCGGACATGTTTGTCTTTACCAAGCGCGAACCGCTGGGTGTGGTGGCCGCTGTGGTGCCCTGGAACAGCCAGCTGTTCCTGGTTGCGGTCAAGATCGGTCCGGCCCTGGCGGCGGGCAATACGGTGGTTCTGAAAGCCTCGGAACATGCCAGTGCGGCGATGCTGGAATTCGGCAAGCTGATCGAAGAGGCCGGTTTTCCGCCCGGGGTCGTGAACATTGTCACCGGGCACGGCGAACCCTGCGGGCGGGCGCTCACCGGGCATCCGCTGGTGGCGCGTGTCTCGTTCACCGGCGGGCCGAACGCTGCGCGTCACGTGCTCGAGAACGCCAAGCGCAACTTTGCCGAGGTCTCGCTGGAACTGGGGGGCAAATCGCCCTTTATTGTCTTTGAGGACGCCAATATCGAAAGCGCGGTCAACGCCTCAATCGCGGGCATCTTCGGCGCCACGGGGCAAAGCTGCGTCGCCGGGTCCCGGCTCTATTTGCACGAGGACATCGCCGATGAGTTCCTCGACGGGATGGTGGCGCAGGCGCGTGCCATCGTGATCGGGGATCCGCTGGCGGAAGAGACCCAGATGGGGCCGCTTTGCACCGCCGGGCAACTGGCGCATATCCAGCGCGAGGTCGCCCATGCGCAGGCCGAGGGCGGCACCGTGCTGACCGGCGGCAAGCAGCCCGAGGGGCTGGGTGGCCTGTTCTATGAGCCGACGATCATCGACTGCCCGCGCCAGGACCTGCGCATCGTCGATACAGAACTGTTCGGCCCGGTCCTGAGCGTTCAGCGTTTCCGGACCGAAGAAGAGGTGCTGTCGCTGGCCAATGATTCCGAACACGGGCTGGCGGCCGGGATCTTCACCCGCGACAGCGCCCGCTCGCTCAGGATGGCCGGTGCCGTGCGCGCCGGGATCGTCTGGGTCAACACCTATCGCGTGGTCTCTCCTATCGCCGAATTTGGCGGCATCAAGGGGTCCGGCTATGGCCGCGAAAGCGGGTTCCAGGCGATCTACGATTACACCCGGCCAAAGACGGTCTGGATGAACACATCCGACGAACCCATGGCCAACCCCTTTGTCATGCGCTGAGCGAGAGCCCGGAAAGGAACACGGACAATGAAATTCCAACTTGCCATCAACCTGGAACGGATCGACGACAGTCTCGACATGAACGATGTCGCGCGCCACACGCTTGAAATGGTGCAAATGGCCGAAGAGGGCGGTTTCGACATCGTCTGGGCCGCCGAACATCACGCCATCGAGATGACAATCGCGCCGAACCCCTTCCAGATCCTGACCTGGTGGGCCGGAGAGACCAGCAAGATCCGGCTGGGGACTGCCGTGGCCACAGCGGCCTATTGGCACCCCATCAACCTGGCGGGCGAGGCGGCGTTCCTCGACCTGATCAGCGGCGGGCGGCTGGAATTCGGCATCGGCTCGGGCGCCTATCAGCGCGAGTTCGACCGGATGAAACCGGGGCTGAAACAGTCCGATGCCTGGCGCTATATGCAGGAGATGCTGCCAGCGGTGCGCGCGCTATGGCAGGGCGATTATGCCCATGACGGCGAGTATTGGCAGTTCCCGACCTCGACATCGGTGCCCAAGCCGGTACAGGCCGACATGCCGGTCTGGGTCGCCGCGCGTTCGCCGATCACCTATGACTATGCGGTGCGCAACCGCTGCCACATCAACTGCTGGCCCTTGACCCGGCCCTTTGCCGAGGCGGAGCTGTACAAGCGGCAGCTGGATGAGGCCATCGCCAAGGCCGACAACGGCTGGTCGCCGCGTTTCGCGCTGATGCGTCATGCCTGCATCTATGACAATGCCGCCGACCGCCAGCAGGCGCTGGACGCCATCCGGCGATTGCTGTCGCAATTCGAGAACTTGTTCCGCAATGCCGGCGACGTGGTCAACGGCTTCCCCGCCGCACTGCCGCTGGATCAGATCGCGGGCCGCGAGCAATACGACCCCGAGATGCTGGAAGAGAACCTGATGTTCGGCTCGCCTGAAACCGCCATCGGCAAGCTGAAACAGTACGAGGACCTGGGCGTGAACGAGTTCATCTATTACGCCTCGATGGGGCTGGATCATGACGCGCAGAAACGATCGCTCAAGATGTTCTGCAATGAAGTCATGCCGGAATTCCGGTAATGGAGGATACCCCGATGAGTGAGGGCGTCAGCACCCGCCGTGACGGCCATGTTCTTGAGGTCACGCTGTCGCGCGGCAAGGTCAACGCCATCGACGTGCCAACCAGTCAGGCGCTGGCGGCGGCGTTTCAGGAATTGCACGAGGACAAGGAATTGCGCTGTGCGATCCTGACCGGTGGCGGCGACAAGATCTTCAGCGCGGGCTGGGATCTGAAGGCGCTGAACGCGGGCGAGATGCAGCTTGATAACTGGTGGGAGAGCGACGACTACGGCTTTGGCGGATTTACCGGCCTGACCGAAAACTGGGCGCTGAACAAGCCGGTGATCGCCGCGATCAACGGGTTGGCCATCGGCGGCGGGTTCGAGATGGCGATGGCTTGTGATTTGCTGATCGCCGCCGACCACGTGGAATTCGGCCTGCCGGAAATGCCGCTGGGCATCGTGCCGGATGCGGGCGCGTTGCAACGTTTGCCCCGGCGCATTCCACATAACATCGCGATGGAGATGTTCCTGCTGGGCCGCCGCATGTCCGCGACCGAGGCCGCCCATTATGGTCTGGTCAACAAGGTGGTGCCCAGGGAACAACTGATGGATGCGGCCCGCGAATGGGCGGCCTCGATCGCCTGGTCGGCGCCCTTGGCCATGCAATCGGTGAAAGAGGTTCAGCGCGAGATCGAATGCGTGCCGCTGGAACAGGCGTTCCACAAGATGCGCACCGACCCGATGCCGACCTATCGCAAGATGCTGAAATCCGACGATGCGGCCGAAGGCGTGGCCGCCTTTGTCGAGAAGCGCGAACCCAGGTTCAAAGGCGAATGATGTATCCCGATCCCTCATCCATCACCCGTGTCGCCAGCATCGGCGGCGGTCCCATCGGCGGCGGTTGGGCCGCTCATTTCCTGGCGCGCGGCTATGACGTCACCAGCTATCTGCACGACCCGGCCGAGGAGGGGGCGTTTCGCACCATCCTTGATACCGCCTGGATCAGCCTGACCGCACTGGGCCTGGCGCCGGGTGCCTCGCTCGACCGGTTGCACGTCGTCCATGACCTCGATGCGGCGGTCGAGGGGGCGGGGTTCATCCAGGAAAGCGCGCCCGAGAATCTGGCGATGAAACAGGCGCTTTATCACCGGCTGGGGCGCATCGTGCCCGAGAATGTGGTGATCGGCTCCTCGACCTCGGGCCTGATGATGACCGACATTCAGGCCAATTGCGAAACGCCGGGTCGCACGGTGATCGGGCATCCGTTCAACCCGCCTTATCTGTTGCCGCTGGTCGAGATCGTGGGCGGCGAGAAAACCGACCCGGCGGCGGTAGAATGGGCCGGCGAATTCTATCGGATCGCAGGCAAGGCGCCGCTGATGATGAAGAAGGAGATCCCCGGCTTTGTCGCGACACGTCTGCAAGAGGCGCTGTGGCGCGAGGCGCTGCACATGGTTGCCAATGGCGAGGCCACGCCCGAGGATATCGACATCGCGCTGATGAACGGCCCGGCGCCGCGCATGGTCAGCCAGGGGCAATGCATGGCGTTTCACGTCGCCTGTGGCGCGGGCGGCATGGCCACCAATCTGGACCAGTTCGGCCCGGCGCTGAAACTGCCCTGGACCCGGCTTCAGGCGCCCGAACTGACGCAAGAGTTGCGCGACCGCATGGTCGATGGCTGCAATGCCGTCGCCGGTGACCGACATTTTGCCGACATGGCGGCACAGCGCGACCGCGAGATCGTCGCCGTGCTCAACGCCCTTCGGGAGGCGCGAGCGGCGCTTTAGAGCGCTTGTCCCCCGAGTTGAGCGCGTGCAGGAAATCCGACAGGGTGCCGGGCCAAGTCGGGGCGGTCTCGTTCGACGGCCAGGCCTCGCGGTATTCCGACGGCCTGCGACCGAAGAACTTGCTGAATGAATACGAGAAATGCGACAGCGTGTTGAAGCCGGAGGCGGTGGCGATCTCGCGTACGCTGAGTTCGGTGGCGATCAGCAGGACGCGTGCGTTCTGCAACCGGCGCAGCAGGCCGAACTGAACCACGGTGCAGCCCACATGTTTCTTGAACTGCCGCTCAAGCTGGCGTTGTGACACGTCCAGCGCGTCGGCGATCTGGGGCACGGTCAGCGGCTCTTCGATGTTGCGCTCGATCAGGGTCATCGCCTGCCGCACCAGCGGCAGGATCGATTCCGTGCCACGCCCCATCGTTCGGCGCTGCGAGGACGTGCCCTTGCGGATCGGGTTGTGCAGCATCTGGTCCGCGATCTCTCCCGAGAAACTGGCCCCGTGCGACTGCTCGATCAGCCGCAGCATCAGGTCGACCCCGGCCATTCCGCCGGCACATGTCAGGATCCGCCCGTCGATGGTAAACAGCTGCTCGACCACGGAAATCTGGTCGAATTTCTCTTGGAACCCGTTGATCCAGGACCAATGGGTCGTGGCCTCCTTACCATCCATCAGGCCGGCACGGGCGACCAGATAGCAGCCCAGCTCGACCGCGCAGATGCGCTCGCCCCGCCGGGCCCGCTTGCGCAGCCACGAGGCAAGCGCCTTGTTCTGGTAATGCTCACCGCCCCAGCTGGCCAGCACAAAGACCTGATCCGCCGGTGCGGTCTGGTCCGGCTCGATATCCAGATGCACTCGCACGCCATTGCTGGCGCCCAGGTTCAGCCCGTCGAACGAGGTGACTTCCCACGAGAACAGGCGGTCGGAGGACAGGTAATTCCCGATCCGCATGGTTTCGATCATCGTGATCAGGGTCGTCAGGTTGAACCGTGGCACCACCACAAAAACCGAATGGATCTGGCCTCTCTCCTGAGGGGGCAACAAGTCGAGTTGCATGATATTTCCTGTCACTACATTTACTTGCACCTTATCAATATTTTTCGACATCAGCACCCTAAATACGGCGAATAATCGACAGTTTTTGGGGGGATCCGGCCAGCACACTGGAAAAAACAACAGGGAAATGATTGCATGAACCACGATGTCGTGCTGACCTGCGCCGTTACCGGCGCCGGGGATACAACCGGTAAAAGCCCGCATGTCCCGGTCACGCCCAAGGCGATTGCCGAGGCCGCGATCGAGGCCGCCAGGGCGGGTGCGGCTATCGTCCATCTCCATGCCCGCGACCCGGAAACCGGCCAGGGTTCGCGAGATCCGAAGCTGTTCAAGGAGATCGTCGACCGTGTGCGCGACAGCGGTACCGATGTGGTGATCAACCTGACCGCGGGTATGGGGGGTGACTGGATTTCCGACCCCGCCAACCCGGCCATGCCCGGACCGGGCACCGACATGATCGGGCCCGAGGCGCGATTGGCCCATGTCGAGGAATGCCGCCCCGATATCTGTTCGCTGGATTGCGGGACGCTGAATTTCTCGGACACCGACATGATCTACATCTCGACCCCGCCGACGCTGCGCCGGATGGCGGCGCTGGTGCAGGAATGGGGAGTGAAGCCCGAGCTGGAAGTGTTCGATCTGGGCCATATCCGTTTTGCCAAGGCGATGATCGCCGAGGGGCTGATCGACGCGCCGCCGATGTTCCAGCTGTGCCTGGGTATCCCCTGGGGCGCGGATCAGGATGTCGAAACCATGGTGGCGATGAAATCGCAACTGCCAGCGGGGGCCAGCTGGGCCAGTTTCGGCATCGGACGCGGCCAGATGCCGATGGCCGCCGCCGCCGTGGCGCTGGGCGGCAATGTCCGCGTCGGGCTGGAGGACAACATCTATCTCGATCGCGGTGTGCTGGCGACCAACGGCCAACTGGTGACCCGCGCGCGAGAGATTATCGAGCGCATGGGCGCCCGCCTGCTGACACCGAACGAGGCCCGCGCCAAGCTGAACCTGCGCGGGGCGGAGGGGTAAATGGCCGACGCGTTCTCTGGCGGCAGCCTGCGGATCGAAGGCGTGTCGAAATATTTCGGGACGTTCCGGGCGGTCAACTCGGTCGATCTGGAAATCCGCAAGGGAGAGTTCCTGACCCTGCTGGGCCCTTCGGGCTCGGGCAAGACGACGCTGTTGATGATGATCGCGGGGTTTCTGGACATCACCAGCGGCGATATCGCGCTGGATGGAAGCTCGATCGCCGAAGTGCCCGCCGAGAAGCGCAACTTTGGCATGGTGTTTCAGGGTTATGCCCTGTTCCCGCATATGACCGTGCGCGACAATATCGGCTATGCGCTGAGCGTGCGCAAACGGCCCGAGGCCGAGATCCGGGCCCGTGTCGACGAGATGCTGGAACTGGTCCAGTTGCAGGATTTCGCCAACCGCAAGCCCGGCCAGCTGTCGGGGGGTCAGCAACAGCGGGTGGCGCTGGCGCGGGCGCTGTGTTTCGCGCCGCCGGTCCTGCTGCTGGACGAGCCGCTGGGCGCGCTGGACAAGAAATTGCGGGTCGAGGTGCAGGAACAGCTCAAGGACATTCACCGCCGCGTCGGCACGACCTTCATCTATGTCACCCACGACCAGGAAGAGGCGCTGTCGATGTCTGACCGCATCGTCATCATGCGCGACGGTGCCATCGAACAGGTGGGCTCTCCGCAAGAGCTGTACGAGCGGCCCGCAACCCGCTTTGCCGCCAGTTTCCTGGGGAAGTCGAATTTCATTCACCAGAACGGCCGCGTCCATGCGCTGCGCCCGGAGAAGATCGACATCCACCTGGGCACAGGTCACCCGCAGGCCCGGCGCAGCGGAACCATCTCCAGCATCACCTATTTCGGGTCGATGCAGCGGATCATCGTAGAAACCACCGAGGCCGAACAGATCGAGGTGGATATCGACGTTTGGCGCAACCAGCAGCCCCTGCACGAGGGCGAGGCTGTCGAACTGAGCTGGCAGGACGCGGCGGCGGTGGAACTGAACGAAAGTTGAATGAGCACCCAAAGAACGCCGTTCAAGGCGTCACAACAATCGCCCGGCAAAGCCTTGGGCATCTGACACGGAGGACGAAATGCAAGACAAGCAATTCATGAAGGAAATGCTCACCGAAAGCGCCCATGCCTACAAGGAAGGGCGTATGGATCGGCGCACCTTTCTGGCGCTTTGCGGTGCCTCGGGGATCGCCATGAACGCCGTACTGGCGGGCGACGCGCAGGCGGCGGCCGACCATGTGGTGATGTGGAACTGGGGTGGCCAGTCGGTCGAATGCCACGGCTCGGCTATTGGAGAGGCCTTTACCGCGGCCACCGGCAAAGGGGTGAAATTCGACACTTCCGGCCCGCTCGAAGGCAAGATCAAGGAGATGGTGGACAGCGGCAACGTGACCGCCGATGTGGCCGATGCCGACCTGTTCAACGCCGTGTCGCTTGGGCCGACCGGGCATCTGGAGCCCATCGACTATTCCATCGTCAGCAAGGACAAGACCCTGCCGGGCTATGCGCTGGAACACGGGGTCTCGGTTATCCTTTATGGCTATGCCTTCGTCTATGACACCGAAGCCTATGGCGACAACCCGCCCAAGGATTGGAAGGACTTCTTTGACACCGCCAATTTCCCGGGCACGCGGTCGCTGTACAAATGGGCCAACGGCTCGCTCGAGGCGGCGCTGATGGCCGATGGCGTGGCGGGCGACGCGCTTTATCCGCTCGACATGGAGCGGGCGCTGAACAAGATCAAGTCCATCAAGGATGATAGCATCTATTGGGGCTCGGGCTCCGAAGTGCATTCGATGGTGGTCAACGGCGAGGTCACCATGGCCATGATCTGGCAGAACCGCGGTCGCAACATGGAGAACGATACCGACGGACGTTTCAAGCTGGTCAACAACCAGGCCATGGCCATGCCCGGCGCCTATATCGTGCCCAAGGGCAACCCGGCGGGCCGCGAGGCGGTGATGCAGTTCATCGCCACCGCGCAAGAGGTCCCCGCCCAGCTCAAGCTGCTCGATTGCCTTGGCATGACACCCTCGAACCCGGCGGCCTTTGGCGAAATACCTGAGGATCAGCAGCCCTATGCCATCACATCGGCGATGAACATCGACAAGATCGTCTATAACGACCCGACCTGGTGGGGCGAGAATGGCGGTGACGCGGTGAACGCTTTCCTTGAGGCCATCAGCTAGGACCCTGAGGCCGCGCCCGTCCCCAGCGACGGGCGGGCGCGGCCCTTCGGAACACGGACATGAACGCAGTGGCAAGACATATCCATCCCGGCTGGGCCATCATCGCGCCGCTTCTGGTGCTTGTGGTCGCGCTGTATCTCGGCCCGATCCTGAACATCATGTGGCTGAGCGTGACCGATCCCGAGCCGGGGCTGGACAACTATCGCAAGCTTTATGAAAGCGACTCGCTGTTGCGGATCGTCTGGACCACCTTGCGCATCTGCGTGATCACCACCGTGTTCAGCGTGACGCTGGGCTATTCCATTGCCTATGCGATGGTGCACTGCCACCAGCGGCAGAAGAATTACATGCTGACCCTGCTGCTGGTCTCGTTCTGGATCTCGATCCTGGTGCGGACCTTTTCCTGGCTGATGCTGCTGGGGCGCAACGGGCTGGTCAACAACACGCTTGAGACACTTGGCCTGGTCTCGGCGCCGATCGCCTTCATGCGCAACGAGTTGGGGGTGCTGATCGGCATGGTGCATTACATGATCCCCTATGCGGTGCTACCGCTGCTGGTCAGCATGCAATCGCTCGATAGCCGGGTCATGGATGCCTCGCGCAATCTTGGAGCCAGCGGGAGCCAGACATTCTGGCGCATCTACCTGCCGCTGACCCTGCCGGGGATCGTCGCCTCGACCCTTCTGGTCTTCATCCTCAGCCTTGGGTTCTACGTCACCCCGGCGGTGCTGGGCGGGGGCAAGGTGTTGATGGTGGCCGAATATATCTCGGTCCAGTTGCTCGTCACCCTGAAATGGGGCACGGCGGCGATGCTGGCTGTACTGATGCTGGCCGGGGTTCTGGCCATGCTCTGGATCATGTCGCGCTTCATGAAGCTCAGCGCCGTCTTCGGGGGCAGCACGCGATGAGACCTGGTCTGTTTTCGCTCTTCAACCGCGCCGGCGCCTGGGTGCTGCTGCTGTTCCTGGTGACACCGGCGCTGATCGCCATCCCGGTTTCACTGACGCCCAAACGGTTCCTGTCGATGCCCAAGGACGAGCTGTCCTTGCGGCATTTCCAACACCTCTTCACCAGCGAGGAATGGTTGTCGAGTTTCTTCCAGAGCGGGGTCATTGCCTTGTCGACCTCGGTACTGGCCACCTTTCTGGGCACGCTCTGCGCCATCGGCCTGTGGCGGGTCTCGTCCAAATACAGCGAGCTTGTGCGCGCTTTTCTGCTGTTGCCGCTGATCATTCCACAGATTATCTCGGCCATGGCCTTTTACCGGCTCTGGATCCCGCTGGGCCTGCTGGATAGCTATCCCGGCCTGATCCTGGCCCATACGATCCTGGCTGCACCCATGGTCTTGATCACGGTCAGCGCCTCGCTTGCCACCTTTGACCCAAGGTTGGAACAGGCGTCAAAGAACCTCGGTGCGTCGAACTGGACAACGATGCGGCGGGTCATCTTGCCCTCGATCCGGCCCGGTGTCTTTGCAGGCGCGCTCTTTGCCTTCATCCTGAGCTGGGACGAGATCGTCGTGACGCTCTTCATCTCCAAGTTCAGCGTCTACACCCTGCCGCGCCGCATGTGGAACGGCATCCGCGAGAACACCGACCCGACCGTGGCCGCCGCGGCCGTGGTCCTGATCGCCATCACGATCATCGCCTTTGTCGTCTCGGCCATCCTGTCGCGGCGCAATGCAGGCGAGAGCCGAAGCTGAGAAAGGTTCCGACATGAACATGGAAACCAGCCACGAACATGAATTGCTGACCGCCACGGTCCGCAAGTTCGTGGAAACCGAGATGATGCCGCACGAGGACGAGGTCGACCGCCTGGGCCATGTCCCCGCAGAGATCGGCCGCCAGATCGAGGCACGCGCGCACGAGCTTGGCCTGTTTGCCTGCAACCTGCCCGAAGAGGTCGGCGGCGGCGGTCTTGACCTGTCGGCGCAGCGCATCATCGAGCAGGAGTTCGGCAAGACCACCCACGCCCTGCACAGCTGGGCCGCGCGCCCGACCGAGATCCTGCTGGCCTGCGAGGGCGAACAGCGTGAGAAGTACCTGCTGCCCTGCGTGCGCGGCGAGAAACGCGAATTGTTCGGCCTGACCGAGCCCGACGCCGGGTCGGATGCGATGGGGATGAAATCCAACGCCCGCCGGGACGGCGACGACTGGATCCTGAACGGGTCCAAGCATTTCATCTCGGGCCCCTGCATGCCCGATTTCGCCATTGTCTTTGCTTCCACCGGTGCCGATGACACCCCGCGCGGGCCACGCAAGCGCGTCACCGCCTTTCTGGTCGATGTGGGCACCCCCGGTTTTGTCTGCCGCGAAGGCACCAGATCGGTCAGCTATCGCGGCTACAAGACCTTCGAGCTGCATTTCGACAATGTCCGCCTTGGCCCCGGCCAGATCTTGGGCGAAGAGGGCAGGGGGTTCGAGATCGCCGGTCAATGGCTGGGCATGGGGCGCATCTGGGTCGGGGCGTCGTGTTGCGGTAAGGCCGAGCGTATTCTGGAGATGGCGACGGAATGGGCCGCCAATCGCCGCCAGTTCGGCAAACCGATCGGTTCCTTTCAGGCCACCGGGTTCCGGCTGGCGGACGGGGCGATGAACCTGCGCGCGGCCAACCTGATGGTAACGGATGCGGTTGCGCGACACCAATCGGGCCGCATGGCCGATCAGGACGCGGCCATGGTCAAGGTGTTCTGCTCGGAAATGCTGGGCCGGATTGCCGATGACGCGGTGCAGATTTTCGGCGGCATGGGGCTGATGGAGGAATTGCCGGTTCAACGTCTGTGGCGCGACAGCCGGCTGGAACGGATCTGGGACGGCACCAGCGAGATCCAGCGCCACATCATCACCCGTGCGATGCTGAGGCCACTTGGTGCATGAGACCGGCGCAGCGTGAGAATTTCCGGCGCCTTCTGACACCGCGCCATATCGCCTTTGTTGGCGGGCGCGATGCGGCGATTGCCATTCGCGAGGCGCGCAGGCGCGGCTTTGCCGGGCGGATGTGGGCGGTGAACCCCAAACGTGACACACTGGAAGGCGTGGCTTGCGTGCCGACCATCGCCGATTTGCCCGAGGCCCCAGATGCGGTCTATCTGGCCATCCCTGCCGCCGCGGTTACGGGCGCGCTGGGGCAATTGGCGGCGATGGGCGCGGGCGGTGTTGTCTGCTTCTCCGCCGGGTTCAAGGAAACCGGCGACGCGGCCGCCGAGCGGGCGCTGATCGCGGCGGCGGGCGACATGGCGCTGATCGGGCCCAATTGTTACGGGCTGATCAACTATGTTGGCAAATCGGCGCTGTGGTCGTTTGAACATGGCGGTTGGTCGCCGGGATACGGAGCCGCGATCATCACTCAATCGGGCATGTTCTCGTCCGATATCACCATGAGCCAGCGCTCGCTGCCGATGGCCTATATGGTGTCGGCGGGCAATCAGGCGGTTCTGGGGCTTGAGGATTTTCTGGACGCTTTCGCAAGTGACCCGGCGGTGCGCGCCATCGGGCTGCATATCGAGGGCTTGCAGGATGTGGCCCGGTTCGAACGCGCCGTGCTGCGGGCGCTGGAACGCGGTGTGCCGGTGGTGGCGCTGAAATCCGGGAGCTCCCATATCGGGGCGGCGCTGACGATCAGCCATACCGGCTCGCTATCCGGGGCGAACGAGCTTTACGAGGCGCTCTTTGCCCGCTGCGGTGTGATCTCGGTCAGCAACCCGTCGCAGTTTCTGGAAACGCTCAAGCTCTTGTGCGTGACCGGCGCGCCGCGCGGTGCGAGGGTGGCGGGGTTCACCTGTTCAGGCGGTGGGGCCACGATGCTGGCCGATCATGCCGAAAAGATCGGCCTGAGCTTTCCTGCCATTGAGGGCGCAGATCGCGCCGAACTGAAGGCCTTTCTGCCCGAGATCGCCACAGTCTCGAACCCGCTGGACTATACGACGCCGATCTGGGGTCAGGCCGAACACACTTATCCGGTGTTTTCCCAAACGCTGAGGGCGGTGGCGCCTGATTTCACCGTGCTGGTACAGGATTACCCCGCCTTGGGGCTGGACGATTCCAAGGTATTCTATCTGAACGACGCCAGTGCCTTTGCCCGCGCCGCCACTGAACAACAGGTGCCTGCCGCGATCCTGGCCACCATTCCCGAGAACATGGATATCGAGACCCGCCAGATGCTGATCGAACAGGGCGTCGCCCCGATGCAGGGCATTCACGAGGCTCTGAACGCCATCCGTGACGCGGCAGGCTGGAGCGCGGCGCGGGCGCGGATCCTGTCCGTCAAGCCCGCGCCACTGCTGCCTCCGCAAGCCCCAGCCAACTTGGTTGGGCAGACCGAAGATATCGGCAAGGACTGGCTGTGCGGAGCAGGGGGTGCGGTGCCCGAGGGCCGTGCTGTTACCGCCCGGGAGGTGGAGAGCGCGGCAGCGGAAATCGGCTTTCCGGTCGCGCTCAAGATGATGAGCCCGCGCCTGGCCCACAAGACCGAGGCCGGGGCCGTCGCGCTGAACCTTGCCAACCCGGTCGAGTTGCAAGCGGCGCTTGCGCAAATGCCCGGCGCGGTCGCCGCCTATGACCCGGATGCGGTCACCGACCGTTTCCTGGTCGAGGCAATGTCGCCGCCCCCGCTGGCCGAGCTGATCCTGACCCTGCGGCGCGACCCGCAATTCGGGCATGCGCTGGTGCTTGGCAGCGGCGGCGTTCTGGTCGAGCTTCTGCGCGATGCGGTGACATTGCTTCTGCCCTGCAGTGTCGATGAGGTGAAGCAGGGGCTAGAGGGGTTGCGCCTGGCCCCGCTGCTCAGCGGCTATCGTGGGCGCCCAGCCGCCGATCTGGCGCAGGTTGCTGGCGCTATCCACGCCCTGTCGGATGCCTATCTGCAAGACTGCGCCGAGATCGCCGAGGTCGAGATCAACCCGCTTTTCGTCTATCCTGACCGGGTGGTGGCCATCGACGTGCTTTTGCATCGCGTGGCCAGGGACTAGCCATGCACGCGCGCGTTCCAAACCCCGATCTGGCCGTCGATGACAGCAACAAGCAGCGCTGGAACAGGCCCGCCCACCGGCGCCACGGGTTCCATAATGCGCATCACCTGTTCCGGCGCACGCTGATGGTGCGGTCGCGCAATGTGCTGCCGTTGGTGCCGTCTCCGATCGACCTGCCGGCGGCCTTGCCGGAGCTGCGCGCGCTGCTGGCGCATCCGGCTTTCTCCGCCCTTTGCTGCCTGAGTGGCGACGCTCTGATCTTCGAGGCCGCAGCGGATGATTTCAGCCCGGCAGCGCCGCATTCGATCCAGTCGGTGACCAAGCTGCATATCCACCTGATCTTTGGCCGCCTGTTGGCACAGGGACTGGTTTCGCTTGATGCGCCCGTTGCGGCCTACTTGCCGGAGATCGGTAGCGGCTATGCGCATGCGCCGGTGGGCGCATTGCTCGACATGGCGGTACACAACGATTTCTCCGAGGATTATTCTGATCCGCAATCGGATTGTTATACCGAGGAAATCGCGCTTGGCTGGCGTCTGCCGCCCGAAGGTGCGCCCGAGCCGAGCCTGGCCCTGTTTGCCGCCGGGATCACCGGGTTCCGGCCCGGCCCGCCACCTGCGCTCGCCGAATACAAGTCGGCCAATACCGATGTGCTGACCCTGATTGCGGCGGCGGTGTCACCGGTGCCGCTGGCTCGGATGGTTGAGGAAATCGCCGATGCGGCGGGATATGAGGGCGCGTTTCACATCAGTCTTAGTCCCGAACACCTGCCCGCTTTTTCCGGGGGAGGTTGCCTGAGCGCCCGCGACCTGGCGCGGTTCGGGCTGCTGTTTGCGGGGATTTCGGACAACGCCGCCTATCCGAATGCCGAGTTCCTGCGTGCCTGTCTGGGGCGCATCGCGCCACGGCTGGCGCCGCCGCGCGACTGGCTGCGCTATTCGGGGCACCTGATGACCGACGGGCACCTGTTGGGCCATGCCGGCTATGGCGGGCAGTTCCTGCTCGTCGATAGCGAAACCGGAACCTCCTGTGCGCTGCTCAGCGTGCTGGAAAACGATTCCGGATACGATATGGACTATATGTCCCAGGTGGCATTCTGCCTGAAGCGTGTTTGCGAATATCTGGCCTGAGCGCGAGACACCCAAAGGCAGGCCAATGCGGTCCATCAATTGGGAGCCGGACGAGGCATTGCTTGCCCGTCTGCGCCGACGGGGGTACTCACTCCACCTGCCGCCATGGAGGGAATCGATGTCCGCGACCATCCGGATCGCCATTACCAGCATTTTCGTCGGTGCTCTTGTTCTGGGCATCAAGACGCTGGCCTGGTGGCTGACGGGGTCTGTCGCCCTGCTTGCGGATGCGCTGGAGAGTACCGTCAATGTCGCAACGGCCATCGCGGCGCTCATTGCCATCCGTATCGCAGCACGACCGGCGGACGCTTCTCATCCCTACGGGCACCACAAGGCCGAGTTCTTCAGCGCCGTGCTGGAGGGGGTGATGATCATCGTCGCCGCGCTGCTCATCCTGCGCGAGGCCTATGCGGGGTTTCTGGCCCCCCGGGCGATGGATCTGCCGATCGAGGGGCTGCTGGTCAACGGCGCCGCAACGGTGATCAATTCGGTCTGGGCCTTGGTTCTGGTGCGGCGTGGTCGCGCCGCCCGCTCTCCGGCGCTGGTGGCGGATGGCAAGCATCTCTTTACCGATGTGATCACCTCGGCCGGGGTGGCGCTGGGGATATTGCTGGCCATCGTCACCGGCTGGTGGCTGCTTGATCCGCTGATGGCGGCGCTGGTCGCGGTCAACATCCTCTGGTCCGGCTTTCACCTCGTGCGCCAGTCGCTCAGCGGGTTGATGGACGAAGCGGTGTCAGAGGATACGCTGGCCAGGGTGCGCGACATCATTTCCAGAGAGGCAGGCGGCGCGGTCGAGGCGCATGATCTCAGGACCCGGCACGCGGGGCAGGCCACCTTTATCGACTTTCACCTGGTGGTCCCGGGCGAGACTACGGTGTTCGATGCGCATGAGATTTGCGACCGCGTCGAAGCGGCGCTGAAAGAGGCCGTGGAGGGCGCCAAGATCACCATCCATGTCGAACCCGAGCACAAGCAGAAACACTCTGGCATCGTCGTACTCGACTGAACCCGATAGGGCGCCACGCCTCAGGTGCGATAGGTTGTCCGTATCCTCCGGTTCTCGGGGTCGTTCGACGCAGTCTCGACAAGCCACTCGCTGAACTTGCGCGCATCAGGATGGTCGCGGCCTGTCTCGGGTGAGATCAGATAGAACGCCTCTTGCAGGGGGGCCTCGATCTCGAAGGGGGTGACCAGGCGCCCGCGTTCGATCTCGACGCCCAGCATCGAGGATCGCGCCAGCGCCACCCCGCCCCCGCGCGCCGCGAATTCAAAGGCCAGCAGCGAGGTATCGAATTGCAGACCCTGACCGGAGTTCACCCCGGTCGTCTGGGCATAACGTAGCCAGTCGGCCCAACCTTCCTCGTAACCCAGAACATGCAACAGGCGTTGATGGACAAGGTCTTCTGGCTGCCGAAGCGCCCGTTCCCCGTCCAGCAACGCGGGGGCGCATACCGGCTTGATCACCTCCCATGTCAGCCGCTCGGCCGTGTAGCCCGGCCATCTGCCGGTGCCGTACTGAATGTCGAGGTCGAACCGCTCGTTGTCGAACTGGTCGCCCCAGACGCTGGACACCAGCCGCACCTCGGTCTCCGGGTGACGGTCGAAGAAGCCCTGAAGCCGGGGCGCGATCCAGTTGACCGAATAGCCCACCGGGGCACGGACGGTCAGAACCTCGGACCGCCTGAGGCCGAACACCTCTTCGGTGCCCGCCGCCAGACGTTCGAACCCGTCGCGGACCTTCGGCAGATAGGCGGCGCCGACCTTGGTCAACACCAGGCTCCGGGGTTTGCGCTCGAACAGGGGTTCACGCAGGTAATGCTCCAGCAGCTTGACCTGTTTGCTGATCGCGGCCTGGGTCAGGTTCAGTTCCTGCGCGGCGTGGGTGAAACTCAGATGCCGAGCGGATGCTTCGAAGGCACGCAACCATGTCAGATGGGGAAGTCGTCGGGTGCTCATGGCCAACTCATGCATAACTCTTTTGTGGTTATAGGGGGATTATCCGTCGCTTGAAAGCCGGGAATGATCTGCCGCAGAGTAGCCGCGAAGGATCGAGGAGGGCTGGTCTTGCAGCAGGAACATATCGACGGTGTCGACCCCAACCGCCTGAGTCGCATTTCGCGCTGGATGGAGGGGCACGTGCGCAACAGGCGCCTGAGCGGTCTGGCGGTGCAGATCGCGCGGCGGGGGCAGGTCGTCTTTTCAGAGCAGGCCGGCCATGCCGACGCGGCGATCGGGCGGGCGGTGGCGCCGGATACGATCTGGCGCATCTATTCGATGACCAAGCCGGTGACCTCGCTTGCCCTGTTGATGCTGTACGAGGAAGGGGCGTTCCGGCTTGATCAGCCAGTCGCCGATTTCCTGCCCGCCTTTGCCGATCCGCTGGTCTGGAAGGGGGAGGGGCATGCCCTGACCGCGACCGAACCCGCGCGGCGACAGATCACCATCCACGACCTGCTGACGCATCAGGCCGGGATCGTCTATGGCGACCCGCAGGGAAACGCGTTGGAGCAGGCCTTGTCGGCGGCGGGCCTCGATTTCGACCGTCGATTTGCCACCATGGCCGAGGCGGTCGAGGCGCTGGCGGCTTTCCCGCTGGCCTTTCACCCCGGTGCGCGGTGGTTCTATGGGTTGTCGACCGATGTTCTGGGGCACCTGATCGAGGTCATCAGCGGCCAGACGTTGGGCGGTTTTCTCAGGTCGCGGATCTTCGATCCACTTGGCATGACCGATACCGGCTTTTCGGTTCCCGAGGACAAGGCAGGACGATTGGCGACGCTGTATGATCACGCCGACGGGGGATTTGTACCGTCGGCCAGTCAGGATCGCTGCCGTGCTCCCGTCACGCTGGAAAGCGGCGGCGGCGGGCTGGTTTCGACCATGGCCGATTACCAGCGCTTCGCGACCATGCTTTTGCGGCGCGGCGCATATGAGGGCGGACACCTGCTTGGGCGCAAGACCTTTGACCTGATGGTGTCGAACCAGATGGGCGGCGATCTGGCCAGTCGGGGGCAGGCGCATTTCAGCGAAACGAGCTTCGAAGGGATCGGCTTTGGCCTGGGCGTGTCGGTGATGCTGGACCCGGTCCGCGCCAGGATCGTCGGCTCACCCGGCGAATTCGCGTGGGGCGGCATGGCGTCGACCGCGTTCTGGGTGGATCCGGTCGAAGAGATGACCGTGATCCTGATGACGCAGCTGATCCCCTCCAGCGCACATGCGCTGCGCCGCCAACTCAGGGTGCTGAGCTATCAGGCGTTGATCTGAACCGCATCGCGTACGGGCTCAGGCGGTTGCCAGCGCGATAACGCCGACAAGAACAAGGCTCGCCGCCCAGACCCGGTCAAGGTTGAACCAGCTTTTCGACAGAAAGCTCAGGCCAAGCCAGCGATAGACAGCCCATGCGGCCGCACCACCCGCGGCGATCATCGCGGCCGTATGGGCAAGGGCAACCGTGAACGCGATGCCTACGCCGCGCGACATCAGCGATCCGGCGGCGGCGTGGCCGGTATCCAGTTCGTCGGCCCGGCAAAGGCCCAGGTAGATCGGGACCAGCATCAGCGCGGCGCCATGGGCGAGCGCGACCAGAAAGGACCACAAGGCCAATCGGCCCGGCCGCACACGTGCAAGAAACCGGGGGTGACGCTGGCTGACGAAAATCCAGACCCCCAGCGCAATCACCACCAGCCCGGCGCCCAGGCGGATTTCGCGCTGCCAGTCGATCAGCAAGGTCATCACGGCGAACGGCATCAGGATGGCCAGCATGGCCGCAAGATGCCCCAGCGCTATCGCCACAAGGGCACGCCCCAGCGCGCCGCTGCGGCCTTCCATCAGCGCGGCGGAGACCGCCAGCGGCCAGCCCATGCCCGGGTTGAGCCCGTGATAGAGCCCGCTTCCCACCACGGCGAGCCAGAGACCCGCCGCAGTGTCGGTTATCGCTCCCAAGGATCAGGCCGAGGGATAGCAGAAGCTGTCGGTCGAGCAGTCGCCCCCCTCAAGCCGGATCTGGTGGCTGCGATACCCTTCCGGGAACTCGACGAAGAAATCCTTGTCGAGTGTCAGACCGCCGTTTTCGCCGACATCCGCCTTGACCATCGCGCCGCCGCGTTCGCCGGGATAGAACTGATCGTCCCAGGTGGAATACAGCGAATTGGTCCAATAAACCCGCTTGCCGTCGCGGCTGATCTCGACCATCTGAGGCCCATAGCCAAAGGTTTTGCCACTGGGATGGGCGGTCTTCTTGATGATGCCCCCGATTTCGACCTTGCCGGCCAATGTCGGGTTCATCGGGTCCGACACATCGTATTGATGCATCTCGCCGGTGCCCCAGCAGGCGACGTAGAGGTATTTGTCGTCCAGCGACAGGTCGATATCGGTGACCAGCGGAGGTACCGCCGAGAAGCCCTTGAGCAGGTCGGGCAGGTCGTCGGGATCCGCTGGTTGCGGCGGAATGGTGATTGTCTTCTTGGCGTGCCATTCGCCACCTTCGCGCCACCAGGTCCAGATCGAGCCTTCGAGGTTGGTGGTGTCCACAACGACGCCACAGAACCCGTATTCCTTGACCGGATCGTGGGCAGGGCGGATTTCCAGCGCCATCTGGTGATTTTCGCCCAGGTCGATGGTCTGGACATTCTTGCGCTCGCGCAGGTTCCAGAAATGAATTCTATGGCCATACTTGTTGGACAGCAGATCCTCGGCGACGATACCGTTTTCGAATTGCGGCGGCAGGCCCCATTCGGAACTGACCATGTAGTCGCGCGGCAGGTTCCACCAGAAGTCGTATTGCTTGTCCTGCGGGCCGCGGTCGATCTCGTAGCGGCCGATCACGTCGAAGGTTTCGCAATCCATGATGAAGATGCCCGGCGGACCGTCGGTGCCGTCCGGCCCGCCGCCGCCCAACGTCGAGACATAGATACCCTCGGGGCCGCAATGGATCGTGTGCGGGCGGGAATAGCCGGTCTTGGCAAAGACCTCTTCGGGTTCGATGATCTTGTGGATCTTGGCGTCCAGGGGATCTTTCACATCGACCACATAGATGCGGGACGAGCGGATTCCGGGAATGATCAGGTAGCGTCGTTCCAGGAAGGCATGGCCTGTCAGGGGGGAAAGCGCCGAGGAACAGGCGTTCCAGCCGAAATGGTGAAACTCGTCGCCCTTGTTGGGCATGATCAACTGGTGAACGATCTGTCCGAATTTCTCCGAGCTCGGATCAACGTCGACGACAGCCAAGCCGTCGGGCTTCGATGCATCGGGGCTGAGCATCAAGGTGAAGGCCAGTTTCTCGACCGGCCCCTCCATAGCCAGCTTTGCCGACGGGTAAAATGTCGGATCGGGTCTCAAGGTCATGGTATTTCCTCCCTTTTTATCAAAATATCAATAAGTTGCCGTAAGTTCCTTGTTTCTATTTCCGGGCTTCCCGCAGCTGTCCTTCGGGGTTCACTGCCGCCCATTCCGCCGACCGTAACACGAAAATCACTGTGGGTCAGCCGTTCGCTGTTGGAAGGGTCGCATCGTCCAGATGGCAGGCGATGGACAGTCCGCCCGGTAACGTCCGCAGTGGCGGTGCGAGGCGGTCGCAGGTGCCGCTGATGGTATGGGTGCATCGGTTGGCAAAGGGACAGCCCTTGGTCCCGATGACGACGCTGCCGGCGCTGGCGGCCTTGGCTTCGCCGGTATCGGCCACCCCTTCCAGCCAGCCTTGCCGCATCTCGGGCACCGAAGAAAGCAGCAGCTTGGTATAGGGATGGAACGGTGGGCCGAAGACGGCCTTGGATGGTCCTTTCTCGATTACACGACCAGCATAGAGCACGACCACCTCGTCGGCGAAAGAGGCGACCGTGGACAGGTCGTGGCTGATGAACATATAGGCGACGCCCAGTTTGTCCTTGAGCGATTTCAGAAGTTCGATCACCCCCGCCGCGACGACGGTATCCAGCGCCGAGGTGACCTCGTCACACAGGATCACCTTGGGGTCGGCAGCCAGCGCGCGGGCGAGGTTGATCCGTTGTTTCTGGCCCCCTGACAGTTCACCGGGAAAGCGCGAGGCAAAGCTCCGCGGCAGGTCGACGAGTTCCAGCAAGTCACCCACCTTGTCCGCCCGCGCGCGTCCCTTGAGCCCCTGATAGAACTCCAGCGGGCGGCCCAGGATATCTCCGATCCGCTGGCGCGGGTTCAGTGCCGTGTCGGCCATCTGAAAGACGATCTGGCAATCCCTGAGCGTTTCGCGGGGTCGGTCTTTCACGCTGGGAGCAGCGATCTTCCCATTAAGCTTGATCTCGCCCTCTCGCAGCGGCGTAAGGCCTGCGACGACACGCGCCAACGTGCTTTTCCCGCAGCCGCTTTCACCGATCACCCCCACGACCGATGCCGCAGGGACATCAACTGATACATCCGACAGGATGGTCAGCGCCCCGTAGCCCGCCGTGATGTTTCGCGCGGAGATGACGGGCGCTTGCGCCGCGCTGGCGTCAACGTGGTCGACCAGATGCGGCGCGGGCCGGACGGCATCCATCAGCGTGCGGGTATATTCGTGCTGCGGGTCATGCAGGATCTGCGCGGTTGGTCCTTCCTCGACCATTTCACCGTTCTTCAGCACAAGAATTCGATCCGCCACCTGCGCCACGACCGCCAGGTCGTGAGTGACATAGATTGCTGCCGTTCCCTGATCGCGGATGATGTCCTTGAAGGCTTTCAGAACCTCGATCTGGGTGGTTACGTCCAGCGCGGTGGTGGGTTCGTCCAGGATCAGCAAATCCGGCCCGCAGGACATGGCCATCGCCGCCATCAGGCGTTGCAATTGCCCGCCCGAAACCTGGTGGGGGAACTTGTCGCCGACGGTTTCGGGGTTCGGCAGATCCAGCTTGCGGTATAGATCGACGGCGGTGGCGGTCAGGGTCGCGGCATCGCCCGCGCCATGCCAGAGCGGCGCCTCGATCACCTGCTTGCCGATCCGCAGCGCGGGGTTGAAACTGGCCGCCGCTGATTGGGCGACGTAGGACACTTCGTCACCGCGCAGCGCGTGACGGTCGTGCGGAGACAGTTTCATGATGTCCCGCCCATTGAGCCAGATCTCACCGCCCGAGATGCGGCAGCCGGGACGTGCAAAGCCCATAGAGGCCAGCGAGATCGTTGATTTTCCCGACCCGCTTTCTCCGATCAAGGCCAACACCTCGCCCTTGGCTACGTTGAGTGACACGCCCTTCACGATGGGGACATAGCTTCCCCCGGGCGGGCGACCTTCCACGCGCAGATTCTTGATGGTCAGGATGTCGCTCATTGGTCGATCTTCTCCAGAACGGTTTCACCCTGCTGGCGCTGCTGGAACCAGTCGACAAGCAGGTTCATGGCGACGGTCAGCGAGGCGATGCAGGCGGCCGGGATCAGCGCGGCGGAGGAGCCGAGGAACAGCCCGCCCACGTTTTCCTGCACCATCAGGCCCCAGTCCGCGGCT